>NZ_JBHZAV010000040.1:0-36417 GCF_042754445.1 Embleya sp. NPDC059213 | reverse complement strand
CTGCGCGCGCCCCCGGGCCTGGCCCCCCCACCTAACGCGCGCCCCCCCCCCCACGGCGTTCGTATCCGTATTTCCGCCGCCGGCCGCTCGTCCCTCTTCCCGGGGTCGTGGCGCCGGCAGGCGACGCAGTATCCCCGCCCGGTGGGCGGTAGTAGCCGACGGCTTATGGCCGCGCTCCGCCCATCGCCCCCGGACTTTGCAGTCCGTTCGAACCGGCAGCCTTGTTCCGACGGCGCCGCGCCTTTCGAAGTGTCTTTGCGTGAATTTCCGCGCCCACTTCATATCTGCTTTTCATTTCGGCTCGTTCTCGTGACGCCTTGCGCGGCTTTCGGCTGCCGGGTCTCCGCGGTACGCGCCGTGTCGAGGAAGGTTCCCCGTGAACCCGAACGCCCGCTCCACCTCTTCTTCGTACGGTTCCTCCTCCCGCGGCCGTAGCGGCGGCGCCGGCGGCTACGCCCGCTCGACCGCCGATGGCGGCGGCAGCGGCTACGGCCGTTCCGGTGCCTCGGGGCGCTCCGGCCGCTACGGCCGTTCGGGCGGTTCCGGCGGATACGGTGGTTCCGGCCGTCGTTCCTCGGGCGCGCGGGGGGAGTTCGCGCTTCCGGTGACCGTCACTCCGGCGCTGCCGGCCGTGGCCTCCTTCGCCGAGTTGGACATGCCGTCCGAGTTGCTGACGACGCTGACCGGTCTGGGTATGACCGAGCCGTTCCCGATCCAGGCCGCGACGCTGCCGAACTCGCTGGTCGGCCGCAACGTGCTGGGCCGGGGCCGGACCGGATCGGGCAAGACCCTGGCCTTCGGCCTGGCGCTGCTCGCCCGGACCAGCGGCCGGCGCGCCGAGCCCAGGCACCCGCTCGCGCTGGTGTTGGTACCCACCCGTGAATTGGCCCAGCAGGTCACCGAAGCCCTTACCCCGTACGCCCGTTCGCTGCGGATGCGGATGGCCGCGGTGACCGGCGGCATGCCGATCGGCCGCCAGATCGGCGCGCTGCGGGCCGGCGCCGAGGTGGTCGTGGCCACGCCCGGTCGCCTCAAGGACCTCCTGGACCGCGGCGCGTGCGTGCTGACCGACGTCGACATCACCGTCCTGGACGAGGCCGACCAGATGGCGGACATGGGCTTCATGCCCCAGGTCACCGAACTCCTGGACCGGGTACGCCCCGACGGGCAGCGCATGTTGTTCTCGGCCACCCTGGACCGCAACGTCGACCTGTTGGTGCGCAAGTATCTGCACGACCCCGTGGTGCACTCGGTCGACCCGTCCGCGGGAGCGGTCACCACGATGGAGCACCACGTGCTGCACGTGCAGGGTTCGGACAAGAACGCCACGACCACGCACATCGCCGCCCGCGACGGCCGAGTGATCATGTTCCTGGACACCAAGCACGCGGTCGACCGGCTCACCACGCACCTGCTCGACAGCGGCATCCGCGCCGCCGCGCTGCACGGCGGCAAGTCCCAGCCCGAGCGCACCCGCACGCTGACCCGGTTCAAGTCCGGCCACGTCACGGTCCTGGTGGCCACCAACGTCGCCGCGCGCGGCATCCACGTGGACAACCTCGACCTGGTCGTCAACGTCGACCCGCCCAGCGACCACAAGGACTACCTGCACCGCGGCGGTCGGACCGCACGCGCCGGCGAGTCCGGCAGCGTGGTCACCCTGGTCCTGCCCGGCGAGCGCCGCCGGATGGTCCGCCTGATGTCCGACGCCGGCATCACTCCGCAGATCACCCAGGTCCGCTCCGGCGAGGCCGAACTGACCCGGATCACCGGCGCCCAGGCACCCTCCGGAATCCCGGTCGTCATCACCGCGCCCGTGGTGGACCGCCCCCGCCGCACCGGCTCCGGTTCCTCCTCGCGCGGACGCCGCAGCGACACCGCCCAGGCCCGCCGGTCCGGCGCCGCCGCCCGCCCCGCACCCCGCGTGGCCACCGCCGTCTGACCCGCGCCCCGCGACACCCGGCCCCGAAGCGCCGGCCGCCCACCCACGAACGGGTGAGCGCGGCCCGGCACTTCGGGGCCGTTCGCCGTCCCGGACACCTCGACGGCGCGCCGCCGGCGATTCTCGGGCGACCACGATCCTCGATCGGGCCCCGATCGGCGAGCAGTTCGGTCCGCAGCCTGATCACGGTCCGGTCGGGCAATCGGGAGACCTGCATCCGGGAAATGCCCAGGTGTGCGCCGATCCACTCGAACGAGCGACGCTTGGAGGATCGGCGGCAGGGCAGTCGTGCGGGCAGGACCATCGGCACGGGACAGGTGGGCGAGGTCATGGCCCCGCCGGAAGCTGTGACCTCCCCCACCGGCTCCTGCCGCACGCCCACGACTCACCGGGAGGAGGGCAGGAGGTGCTTCTCGTCGGGTGGTTCCGGCGCCGACTTCGAGCAGAAGCAGTATTCACCGTCCGCCCCCAAGCCCCGAGGAAGATGATGTCCCGACTTCGTGGTCCCCTCGTCCGGTGGCGCGTGCCACGACAGACCGGTGCCTCGTCGCGGGCACGAAACGCGGTGCGGACCACGCTCGCCGGCTGGGCCTGGGACGAGGAGCACATCGAGGCGGTCGTCCTGGTCGTCTCGGAACTGCTGACCAACGCGCACCTGCACACCGACGGCGAGGTGCGACTGGCCCTGCGCCGAACCCGACGTGGCGTCCGGCTGTCCGTTACGGACACCGATCCCCGCATGCCGATGCGCCGGAACACCGGCCCCGAACACGAGGGTGGCTTCGGCCTGCACATCCTCGACACGATCACCACCGGCTGGGGCGTCAGGACACACCGGTCCGACAAGACCGTCTGGGCCGACATCGACGCCCCTCGCCCGCACGCGAGACGCCCCCCGTGGCTGCTTCGCGTCCGGTCGAAGGCCGCCTCGGCCCGAGCGTCCCTCGGCCGAGGCCGGCGCGCGGCCCTGACTGCGGCCCCCGAGTAGCCGGGCCGGGTCGCCCGGCCACCACGACCGAAATCCGCACGGTATTACCGGAACACCGGCTATGGACATGCCGTTTCGGCGCGAATACAGTGCGTTCGGGGCCCGCCGAGCAGAAAATGCACGAGGGCGCGGAAAGTGTGGATGGCGGCTGCCGAGAACCCTGCCGTCCGACGCCGCAAGTACCGAACGGAACGCATTCCTCCGGCCCCGTATCCAGTGCCGCAAGATCGCCGGAAGCACTTGAGCCGAACCACGTCGCGACACGCCCGGACGGAAGGAGAATGACCATCATGTCGTTGTCTGCAACCGACCTCGCAAAGGCAGAAAAAACTCCGATCACGATTCGTTCGACATTCTTCCAGAACATCTACCTGCGCATGGACGGCACCGGTGTGGCCACCTCGACGAACAATGGAGCCGGGACGGTCAACTGTCAGTACGGCCCCGGCGCCTGGACGACGTACAAGGTCCACCCGCAGACCGACGGTTCGTATGCCTTCGAGTCGGCGGCCTTCCCGAACGTGTTCCTGCGCATGGACGGCACCGGGGTCCCCGCCACCATGGCCGGAGGCGGGACGGTCAACTGTCAATACGGCGCCGGCCCCTATGAGAAATTCAAGGCCCGCGCCCAGGCCGACGGTTCCTTCTCCTTCGAGTCGGCGGCCTTCCCGGGCACGTATCTGCGTCTGGTGACCGGCAGCGGAGTGACCGCCGCCACCGGGCCCGGCGGAACGGTGAACTGCCAAGTCAACGCCAACGGCGGCGAGAACGAGAAGTTCTTTCTCGACATAGCGCAGTGATCGACTCGTTCGGTGGGAATCCCCCGGGCTCTCGCAGGAGCGTATGCGACGCCGGATGGGCCGCTGGTGGATTTCGGAAGCAGCCGCTTTTCGACGACCCCACCGAACGTGCCGTGCGACGCGGTTCATGACGGCATTCGGACCTCGCCGGTGCCATTTCCTCGAAAAGCCCTCCCGAGAGGCGTCGCCACCGGGCGCCTCGCGCATGCCCTCGTGCCCGATCGGGCACGGGGGCATGCGCGCACGGTCACCCGCGATCGCGACCCTGGTCGAACTTCACGCCGGCTCGCCGGTGGTGCCTTCGACGATCGACAGCACCGTCGGGGTCGCAATGACCCGGTTCAGCCGTAGGTCCGCCGCGTCGAACAGACGGGCGAAGTCCGCCTCGGTGCGCTCGCGGCCGACCAGGGACGCCATCATCATCAGGTCCAGGGTTTTGCCTTGATGGGGTTCGTTGCCCTGGGGCAGGACCGCGTCGACGACGAGGACCCGGCCTCGGGGGCCCATCGCCCGGCGGCAGTTGCGCAGGATCCTTACGCACTGCTCGTCGTCCCAGTCGTGCAGGATGCGCTTGAGAAGGTGGATGTCGCCGGCCGGGACCGAGGCGAAGAAGTCGCCCTCCACCGTCTCCCAGCGGCCCGCCAGGTCCCGGACATCGAGACGGTGGCCCGCCAGGACGTGGGCCTGGTCGTACAGAACGCCCCGCAGGCCCGGTCCGGTTCGCAGTGCGGCGAGCAGGAAACCTCCGTAACCGCCGCCCACGTCCACGATCGTGGCTGCCTCGGGGAAGGCGTAGCCGTCGGCGATGGGAACGTTCTCCGCCTCCGACATGGCGGCCATGCCCGCATGGAAGACGGCAGCGGTCTGCCCGTCCTGGGCGAAGTGGTCGAAGAACGGCATTCCGAAGATGTCGTCGAAGGCCGAGGAACCCGTTTCCAGGCACCGGGTCATCTCCCCGCTCGGCAGCCACATCGTCCGGTCGGTCAGCATCAGCACGGCCGAGCGCACCGACACGGGCGCGTCGGAACGCAGCGAGTCTCCCGCCGGGGTCAGCCGGAAACGACCGCGGTCGTCCTGTTCGAACAGACCTCGGGTGGCCAGCAATCGCAATACCCGGTACAGATTCCGTGTCTCGGTGCCCGTCAACCGTGCCAGTTCCGCCGCGTCGCGGGGTCCTTCGGTCAGGTGGTCCGCCACTCCGACCGCTGCGGCGGCACGTAACGCGGCGGGATACAGAAACCCCAGGGCTTCCTCGATGACGAGGGCGGCACTGCGCCGCCCACGCGCCGACTCGCCGGAATCATGGTTCATGGACATTGCCTCCGAACGCCGATGCCATTGGTGTCGGATGGGAGCACGAGAACAGCTCTCGTGGCGCGGTGGGTGCCCTGTGGCTCTTGCCCGACTCGCCCGACACCGCACCCCCCTTCCCCGACCTCACGGTGCGAGTTCCCATCATGACGTTCGGTGAAGATCAACGGGAGTCCTCGACCGAGGAACTCCGGTGCCGACCCACGGGCGGCCTGTAGGCCCAGACCAGGCGTTCGCTCTCCTCGGCGGCCCCGCCCGCTCGTCACGTCGACGGACATCCCGACCGACGACGGACGGCGTGGCGCCGGCTGCGTGGCTGCGTGGCGGATCCTCGCGGCTGTGGTGCGGTTCCCCCGGCATGCGGTGGAGGCGTGCTCGTAGGACTACGAGCCGGCCGACTCGACCATGTCCAGCATGATGTCGGCGTTGTCGAGGGCGGCCACCAGTAGTTCCCGGGCCGCCTTCACCACGCCCATCTGGGCGGCGATGGTTTCCACGTCGCCGGTCGCGGTCGCCTCGTCGACTGCGGCGATCACGCCCAGCATCACGTGCAGCGCCTCGGCGGCGTGCGAGGCCGACACCACGACCGGCCCGGCGTCCGGGATCTTGGCGATCCAGTAGAGCGGGATGCCGACCCGCCGGACCTGCCAGCCCAGGAAGGCCATCTGCCTCGCCGCGTCGTCCCAGGCGTCGGCGGCCTTGATTTGCTCCAACCATGCGACGAACAACTCCTCGCTGTCCCCCGCGACTTCGTCGGCGAGCTTCGCCTGCCCCTGCACCGCGCCCAGCAGGGTGTTGAGCAGCCGCAGCCGGTAGGCGTCGACGCCGGCGGACGGTGCGGCGTTTTCGGCATGTTCGGCGGGTGTGTTGTCGTCGTCGTAGATGCCCAACGCGGCCAAGGCCGCACCGATCTGTTCCACCGTCATGGGAGTCTCTGCGCTCTTCATACCGGCACGCTACCCGCCCCGCCCGGGAGCCAACAGGGCGCCCAGCGGCAGCGGTTGCCGATCCCGTGTCGGATCGGCTACTCGGATGACATCGCCACCGGGCATACGACACGGATTCGCGAACCCACGGCGCTCAGTCGTCGAGCAGTCCCCGCAAGGCGAGTTCCGCGACGGCGCGCAGTTCCCCGCCGCCCCGGCCCGCGGCGGCCTGCACGGCGATGCCGTCGGTGAGGGTGTGGACGAGTTGGGCGAGCGTCGCGGCGTTCGTGCCCCGGGGCAGGTCGGGCGCGTTCTCGAAGCGGCGGCGCAGCGCCGCCTCGCCGGCCTTGCGGCGGCGGACGGCGTCGTCGCGCACCGGCCCGGCATCGGGGCCACAGGCGTGGACGCCTTTGACGGTGAGGCAACCGTGCGGGGTGTCAGCGCCGGTGGTGAGTTCGATGCTGCCGAACACGAGGCGCTCGACGACGGCGCGGATGGTGGGTTCGTCGAGTGCCTCGGCGGCGAAGGCGCCGGGGCCGGCGAAGTAGCGGTCGAGCGCCTTGGCGAAGAGTTGCTCCTTGTTGCCGTATACGGCGTACAGGCTGGGCTTGTTGATGCCCATCGCGGCGGTGAGTTCGGCGAGCGATGTGCCTTCGTAGCCCTGTTGCCAGAACAGTTCCAGCGCACGGTCGAGTGCCGTGTCGGGGTTGAACGAGCGTGGGCGTCCCCCTGGCATCGCGGCCTCCTCCAGTTTTGTACCTGTCGGTATTCTACTCCTTGCGCGGGCGCCTGGCATCCAGTTGAATACCGATCGGTATAAAACTTGGGAGGCCAGTCATGATCAGAGTCGGCGTGGTCGGAGCGAGCGGTTGGGCGTCCGGTACGCACCTGCCCGCGCTGGTGCGACTGCCGCAGTTCCGGGTGACCGCGGTCGCCACCACCAACCGGGCCAGTGCCGAGCGCGTCGCCGCCGAGCACGGTGTGTCGCACGCGCTGACCGACGCGGCGGCGTTGGCCGCCCATCCCGAGGTCGACCTGGTCGTGGTCTCCGTGAAGGCGCCCGCGCACGCCGAGGTCATCACAGCCGCGCTCGAACACGGCAAGCACGTGGTCTCCGAATGGCCGCTGGGCGTGGATGTCGACCAGGCACGCGAGTTGGCGGCAGCGGCGGACGCGGCCGGTGTACGGCACGCCGTCGTCCTACAGGGTCACCACTCCCCCGACGCCCGCTTCGTGGCCGACCTGCTCGCGGACGGCCGGATCGGCCGGCTCGAAGCGGCGGTCATGGTCGCCGACGGCGATCCGTTCGGGGGCGCGACGATCCCGGCGGAGCTGGCCTGGACGCTGGACCCCGCGGGCGGCACGTCGATTCTGCCGATCATGGCCGGGCACTTCCTCGCCACGCTGGAGCGGATCGCCGGGCCGCTGACCGAAGTGTCCGCGCGGCTGCCGGGCGCGGGCGAGCCCGTACGGATCGCGGGCACCACCGAGGACGTCGTCAATCGCAACCCGCGTCACGTGCTCCTGCAGGGGCGACTCGCAGGCGGCGCCGAAACGTCCGTCGCCGTCCTCGGCGGGGACCGTCCGAGCCGGGTCGGATTCTCGATCCGACTCGTGGGCACGGGAGGAACATTGGCGATCGCCCCGCGTCGACGGGGGGAATACCTGCACTGGACCGACTGGGACATCGACCTCGATGGCGAAGCTGTCGCCGTACCCGATGCCTACCGCACGGCTCCTCCCGGGATCCCACCCGGCCCGGCGACGCGGATCGCGGCGCTGTACCAGGAGTTCGCCCGAGCACTCGCGGAACAGCGTCGCCCCCGACCGGACTTCGCCGACGCGGTGCGGCAACACGCCGTGCTCGCGGCGATCCGGCGCTCGGCGGCGAGTGGCACGCTCGAGCGGATTGCCGTGGACTGGATCCGGGGCCGGCCCACCGGGGAGCAGCGTTCGAGCGTCGTCCCCGGCGGCGCGCCGTCGTCCGCTCCCGGGCCGGTCAGGGGCGGATGACGTAGCGGCCGCGGAGGCCGCCCTCGGCGGTGGCCCGGTGGGCGTCGGCGGCCCGGTCCAGGGGAACGACGGCGTGGACGCGGGTCGGGAGATCGCCGGCGGCGGCGCGGGCGAGGAGATCGGCGAGGCGGGTGCGGTCGGATGCGGTGACCAAGGAGGTGACCGAGATGCCGCGCTCGCCCGCGGGTTCGAGGCCGGGCCGCAGGCCGACGTAGGCGCCGCCGTCGCGGACCGGTTCGAGGGCCCGGCCATCGAGTTGCGCGGGGTCCACGACCGCGTCCCATTCCGGCTCGGCGTGTGCGGTGAAGTCGACGCCGAGGCCGCGGACGAACTCCTCGCCCACCGGGAGAAACACCACCGCGCGGCAGCCGAACACTGGGCCTGCTCGGCGAACCGGCGGCCCGACGAACCGGGGCCGGCGGCGTTCCGCGCGTCGAGTCCACGCCGGCCGGCGCGAACGCGAGGCACCCGATCCCCACGTCCAACCTCGCCTGAGCCCTACTGTGGGCTGTGTGGAATGGGGAGAGTGGCAGCAGCCGGCGTATGACAGGGTGGCGACCGAACTTTCCCGCGCCGACCCGGATATCGAGGTCGTCCGCATCAGCGAATGCGACCTGCCCGCACTACCGGACGAGCTGTGGCGCTTGCAGCGGCTGCGCCACCTTGCCGTCCATGCCGACTACCTCCACGAGATTCCCGCCGCGATCGGGCGACTGACGCGGCTGGAGAGTTTGCAGATCTCCGCACCGATCACCGCCCTGCCGCCGCAGATCGGCCTCCTCGCCAAGCTGCGCGAGCTGACCGTCACCAGCGGCGAACTCGCCGAACTACCCGTCACGACCGGCGAGCTCCGCCGGCTGGAAGTCCTGCAGGCCCAATCCGCGCCGCTGAAGGCCATCCCGGCGGAACTCGGCCGACTCGTGTCCCTGCGCCGCCTGGCGCTGAACGGCAGTTCACTGGAAACCGGCGGAATCCCGGCGGCGCTGTGGGAACTCGCCGAGCTGCGCGAACTGTCCATACCGGACTGCCGGGTCGACGAACTGCCGCCGGGCATCGGGAATCTCCGCGCGCTACGCGACCTCGATCTCGGCAACGGAATCCTCTGCGACGACGACGGGCTGTGGTCCGCCCCACCCGCCGACCTGTGGAACCTGACCACGCTCGAAACACTGATCCTCCCGTTGAGCGGCCTCACCGACATTCCGTCTTCCATCGGGCACATGACCCGGCTCCGGTACCTGGACCTCAGCACCTGTGATGTGCGCGAACTCCCGCCGGAGACGACCCGCCTCGCCGGCCTGGAGCACCTCGACCTGAGCTGGAGCCTGGTGCGTGCCGTGGACCCGGCCGTGCGCAGCCTGCCGCGCCTGCGCGAACTCCACCTGAGTCGGCGCGCCATCGACGATCCCGGCCTGCCGCTTCGGGCCACAACAACACCGGAACACCCTCCATCGCCGGAGTGATACGACCGGCCGTGGGGTGTCACGGTCGGCCTGCTTCTCGACCCGAGCAGTGGCGCCGGGACCAGGCACCGGGAAGTCCCTCTGTTTTCCCGGGGCGGGGCGGATAGCTTCCCCAGGCCCGTCAAGTGCCCGTCCTACCCCGGAGGTTGTCCCATGAGAACGGTTGCGGGAGTGCTCGGTATCACGTATGGGCTGATCGTGGGGTCCGCCGGAGCGGCCGGGATGGTGTGGGGGCTGGTCTCCTTCGGTGACGTCGGGTGGCTGGCCTTCCTCAGCGTGTTCGTCATCGCGCTCGGCGTGGCCCTGACCCGCAATGGGTGGAAGCTGCTGAAGTGGGAGTCGGGGGCGGACGATCGGCTGATCCAGTTGCTCATGGTGCCCGCGGGCCTGTCCGGCGTGGCGATCGGCAGTATGGTGGCCAAGGCCGATCTTTCCACCGGCGCGGCACAGAACCAACTGACCGGCTTCATAACGGCCTTCGTGCTCTCGGTCGCAGCAATCCTGCTCACTTCGCGGGCTTGAGCGCCGGTCGTCGAACCGCCCCTGGGCGCCGAGCGTGCTTCTCGAGGGCAGATGCGGCTCGTGGCCGCGCGAGAGCGCCGGCCGGCCCCGTCGACCCGCAGGCGGCGGCGGGTGGCGGGTTCGATGGCGATCATGCCGACCCGGGCCGGGCCACGGAGCAGTTCGGCCGGCGGATCCTCGGGGATCGGCAGTGCGTCGACGCACAGGGTGCCCGGGTGGGGCACCCGCAGGAATCCCGGGGCGCCGGTCGGTTGCGTCGCCCGGATGCGGCCCGCGCGGTCCGTGCCGCCGACGATGATCACGGGTTGGTCGGCGAGGAACGCCGCGGCGACGGGTGGGATCGTGTCGCCGATTCCGGTCGGCGCGTGGGATGCCCGACGGGTCGGACCGGCGCGCTCTTGGACGGCGATCTCCCCGGGTTGGTGCTGGGTTGCCACGGCGTTCCTCCCGAATCGATGGTGCGCTCGACTGTTGCGGCGCGACCGCCGCGCGGGTCTAGAAGAAGCCGCAGGTCGGCGCACCCGCGGTGGGCGCGTCCGCCGGGTCGGCGCCGTCGGGGGCGTAGATCTCCAGACGGATGCCGTCCGGGTCGGTGAAGAAGATGCCGCCCGACGTGCCGTTCTCGCCGTGCGGCACCACGCCGTCGTACGCGAACTGCGCGTCGAGGCCGCGCAGGATCTGCTCGACGGCCTTGACCTCGTCGATGGTCTCGACCTGGAACGACAGGTGATGCAGTCCGGCTCGGTCGGCCGGGAACGCCCCCTCGCTCTGCTGCCACAGGGTGACCAGCAGTTTCCCGTCGCGGCCCAGGAAGGCGAACCGGCGATCGGCCTCCTCGCCCTCGGCTGCGACGTCGAATCCGAACACGGCCTTGTAGAAGGACACGGAACGGTCGAGGTCGGTGACGTTGAGGCCGACGTGGCCGGTCTGCAGTGCCTTGATGGTGCTCATCTCGTCCTTGCTCCTCGGATGGTGACGGGCGTGGTGACCGGAAAGAGCTTATCTAATGCTCAGAATAAACTCTATCCATTAGATGGAAAGTCTTTCGCCAGGGGTCCGGGCGTCTACGGTGTGACGACGACCCGGCCTCGGGTGGCGGGGTGTTCGACGGCCTCGTGGGCCCGGACTATGTCGTCGAGGGCAAAGCGCCGGACATCGGGGAAGCACAGGTCGCCCGCGCACAGTGCGGCGGTGAGGTCCATCGCGGCGGCGTGGTTGGCGTGGTCCGGGAAGTCGTCGTTGCCCAAGAAGTGCACGGTGACGTTCTTGACCGCGAGCAACTGGAACGGCACCGGGGCCGGGCTGCCGCCGCTCGCGTAGGCCGCGATGGTCCCGCCGTACGCGAGAGTCTCCGACCAGGTCGCCAGGTTGTCGGTGAACGCGCAATCGGCGACCCGATGGACGCCGTCGGGCGCCAACTCCAGGATGCGCCGGGCGACCTGACCGGACGTCAGGTCGACGGCGTGATGCGCCCCCGCCGCCAACGCCCGGGCGACCTGGGCGCCCTGTCGCACCGCCGCGACCACCGTGGCCCCCGCGCGCCGGCCCACCGCCAGGGAACAGCGGCCGACCGCCCCCAGCGCACCGGTGACCACGACCGTCTGCCCGGCCACCGTCCCGTCGCCGAGGATCGCCCGGTGACCCGTGATACCCGGCCTGCCCAAGCCCGCCGCCTGGTCGAACGGGATCCCCGCCGGCAGCGCAACGGCCTGCGGGTCGGGCACCACGGTGTACTCGGCGGCGGTGCCGAACGGCCGGTAGGACTGCGCGAGGTAGACCCAGACGCGCTCCCCGAGCCGCCGTGCGTCGACACCCCGCCCCACCGCGTCGATCACTCCCGCGCCGTCGTCATGGGGGACGACCCGGGGAAACCTCATGACCGATTCCGGCGTCCCCTGCCGCTTGCGGGTGTCGCACCGATGGACGGCCGAGACGGCGACCCGGACCCGGACCTCGCCCGGCGCGGGAAACGGTGTCGGCAACTCGCCGAGGGTCAGCACGTCGCGGGCCGGACCGTGGCGCTCGTACCAGGCCGCTCGCACGACGGCTCACCACACGCCGACCGCGCGGTGCGGGTCGGCGGGCGAGGCCGACGGCCGCGTCGAATCCCGCGACGCGCCGCACGGGCTTTCGGAGAGCGCGAGGAACTTCGCAACGCTCGTGGTGAGGACTTGCACAGCAGGTTCCGTTTCACTCGGGAAGGTACGCGGCACGCCCCGTCGAGCGGCACCGCTCGGGGCCGTTCGCGGTGCGCCGCGGCTCGTTCTGTGACTCTTCGACCGTAGGGTCGCCACCCCGACCGAACGAGGGACCCGACCCGCCACCGAAGGGACGGCGGATGCCAACGAAGCCGCCGGCATCGACGCGGCGCCGATCCTGATCTAGCCTCGGACACTGTGCTCAACGGAACCGTCTCCGCCCGCATGGGGCGCTTCATGGTCGACGCCGCGCGCCAGGCAGGGATGGATCCGGCCAGGCTGGTACGGCTACCCGACGTCGGCGACGCCGTCCTGGCCGACGAGTTCGCCCGGGTGTCCACACCCACCGCGCTCCTGCTGTGGGAGCAGATCATCCTCGGACGGCCCGCGGTACACGCCGGCCTGCACGCCGTGCAACTGGCGTCGATGGGCACCTTCGGCGTGTGGGACTACCTGTTCACATCCGGCGAGACACTCGCGGAATCACTGCGCACCGGCTGCGGCTACGTCACGGTCATCGGGGATCCGGGCGCGGAGAAGCTGCATGTGAGCGACGACGGCCGCCTGTTCACCGTGACGCACTCCACCGGCCCCGCCGAACCCGATGTGGTCGCCGCCGTGGAGCAGTTCGTCCTGCCGTTGATAAGCCGCAGGGCGACCGAGGGGCTGCGGCGCCCGGTCGTCCCGGTGCGAGTCGCCTTCCGCCACGGACCGCCGCACACGCTCGGGCCGCTGACCGAGTTCCTGGGTACCCGGAACATCGAGTTCGGCGCCCCGGTCAACTCGATGACCTACCTCGCCGAGGACGCGCACGCCCCGATGCCGCGAACCCAGCCGGGCCTGCAGGACGTCCTACGCAGCCACGCGGAACTGACCATCGCATCCGCCAAGCCGGTCCTGGGCTGGCACGGAGCCTTCCGCACCACGCTCCGCGCGACCTTCCACGACCCCGACCTCTCCCTGGCCTCGGTCGCCCGGCGGATGGCACTGAGCCCGCGGACGCTGCAACGCCGGCTGGGCGAACTCGGCACCACGTGGCGCGACGAAGTGGAAGGGGTGCGCGAGGAACTGGCCATGGACCTCATCCGCGACAGCGATGTCCCCATGCGCACCATCGCGGCCCGCGCGCGCTTCAGCGACGCGCGGGCCCTGCGCCGCGCCGTGCACCGCTGGCACGGCACCACCCCGGGCGACCTGCGGCGGCGTCACGAACACCCGGCGCCCCAGGGTCGCGAGGAGCAATCCCCGGAACCGCCGACCGACCCGCCCACGCCCGGCGCACACGGGTAATCCGGTCCCGGCCCGCGCCGGCGGCAGGGGCAAGCGCGACCCGACCGACGAAGTCGCCTCTCGTCGGCCCCTGTCGCCTTGCACGAGCGGTCCCGGGTGGAGCACACCAATCGGCGCCGGACGCCCGTCGAAGTGCGAATCAGGCGGTGATCACAGCTTGAACGCCTTTCGCGGGTTGACCGTGACCAGATCCACCGCCGTCTCCAGCGCCTCGTCCTCGTCGAGTCGGTGCTCGGTGACCAGTTCGGCCAGATAGCCGCAGTCCAGCCGCCGTGACATGTCGTGTCGGGCGGGGATGGAGCAGAAGGCCCGGGTGTCGTCGACGAAGCCGGACGTCCGGGAGAATCCCGCCGTCTCGGTGACCGCGCGGCGGAACCGGCGGATGGCGTCGGGGGCGTCGAGGAACCACCACGGGGCGCCCGCGTAGACCGAGGGGTAGAACCCGGCCAACGGAGCGATCTCCCTGGTGAAGACGGTCTCGTCGAGGGTGAACAGGATCAGGTGGAATCCTTCGGCGGTTCCGTACCTCTGCAGGAGCGGACGCAGGGCGTCGGTGAACTCGGCGCGCAGCGGGATGTCGTGGCCGGTGTCGGCGCCGAACCGGTGGTGGGTGGGCGCGTGATGGTTGCGGCGCACGGACGGGTGCAGGGTCATCACGAGACCGTCGTCGCAGGACATGCGGGCCATCTCCAGCAGCATGTGCCGACGGAAGGCGACGCCCTCGGCTTCGCTCGCCGTGCCCCGCAGGGCGGCCCGGTGAATGCGGACGGCCTCGCCGTGGGTCAGCGGTTCGGTGCCCACGTCCGGGTGGCTGTGGTCGGCGGAGGTGGCGCCGTGCGCGATGAAGTGGCGTCGTCGGTCCTCCAACGCCCGGATGTAGCCGTCGTAGTCCGAGGTGTCGACGTCCGCGGCCTCGCCCAGGCGCGTCACGGCCTCGCCCCAGCCCGGACCGGGTTCCAGGTAGCGGTCGGGTCGGAAGGTGGGGAGGACCCGCGCCGTCCACTCGGGGTCGGCGGCCAGTGCCCGGTGGGCGGCCAGATCGTCCGCGGGGTCGTCGGTGGTGGCCAGCACCTCGATGCCGAAGCGGCGGAACAGTGCCCGCGGGCGGAAGGCCGGATCGGTCAGCCGCTCGGCGATCGCGTCGTAGATCCGGTCGGCCGTGGCCGCGGCGGGCCGCTCGGTCACGCCGAAGATCTCGACGAGTTCCGCCTCCATCCAGTAGCGGACCGGGGTCCCTCGGAAGACGGTCCAGTGCGCACACATCGCGCGCCACGCCCGGCGGGCCTGCTGTTCGGTCAGTGGCCCCTGGCCTACTCCGAGTTCGTCCAGCGGGACACCGCAGGCGTGCAGCAGGCGGGTGACGTAGTGGTCGGCGGAGATCAGCAGGCTCGCCGGATCACCGAACGGCTTGTCGTCGACCAGCAACCGAGGATCCACGTGACCGTGCGGCGACAGGATCGGCAAGTCGCGGACCGCTTCGTAGAGACGGCGGGCGACGGCGCGTGCTTGTGCGTCGACGGGCAGGAGCCGGTCGGGATGGAGTGAGGAGGGCATGCTCCGAATGGTTGTCCGCGGCCGGCGGCCACGGCAATCGGTTGTCATGTGTTGCCACGAGCGCTTGCCTGCGGGGGTGGGCACCGGCACCGATCGGCAAGGCCCGTCGACGACTTGGGCCCTGCGGGCGGCTCCTCGAAACCGCCGCGGACCGACCGCGGGGCGGAGCTCATTCCCCGCCGGCCGACCCCCACGACGCGGCGCCGGCCGTCGGGGGTGCCGCGATCTGCGCGGCGAGGTGCCCGGCCCCGAAGCCGTTGTCGATGTTGACGACCGCGACCCCGGGGCTGCACGCGTTGAGCATCGACAACAGGGGGGCCAGGCCGCCGAAAGCCGCTCCGTAGCCGACGGAGGTCGGCACCGCGACGACCGGCGCGGCGACCAGCCCCGCCACCACGCTGGGCAGCGCGCCGTCCATGCCCGCGGCAACCACGACGACCCGGGCGGAACGCAGCAGGTCGAGCATGCCGATCACGCGGTGCAGTCCGGCGACGCCCACGTCCACGGCCAGCTCGCAGCGCCGTCCCAGATAGCGGGCGGTCAACTCGGCCTCCAGCGCCACCGGGAGGTCGGAGGTGCCCGCCGCCAACACGACCACGAGACCTCCCTCCGGAGCGGGCGGTTCGGGCGGCCACACCAACAACCGGGCTTCCGACTCGTGACGGGCGTCGGGCAGTTCGGCGAGGACGGCCCGCGCGTGCTCGGGACCGGCCCGGGTGAACAACGCCACCGCCCGGCCGCGTTCGCGCAGTTCGGCGGCGATCGCACCGACCTGGTCCGGAGTCTTCCCCTCGCAGAAGATCGCCTCCGGATACCCTCTGCGGTCGATCCGTTCGTGGTCGAGACGGGCGAACGATTCAGCCATGGCGAACTCCGATCAGGGAAAGCGTGAAGGCACCCGATTGCATGCCCGCGAGATCGACGGCGACCATCCGGAACCCCGCGGCACGAACCACCGCCAGAGCCGCCTCGCGCAGGTCGCCCGCGAGCGCCGCGATCTCGGCGACGGGCACCTCGATCCGTGCGACCTCGCCGTGGTGGCGCACCCGGCAGTCGCTGAAGCCCAGCTCCCGCAGGCCCCGTTCCGCCGCCTCCACCTGGCTCAGCTTCTCCGGCGTGACCTCGCTGAAGTGCGGAATCCGCGAGGCCAGACAGGGCGCGGCCGGTTTGTCCGCGCACGGCAGGTCCAACGCGGCGGCGATCCGGCGGACCGCCGCCTTGTCCAGGCCCGCGTCGGCGAGCGGGCGCAACACCCGGTGACGCATCGCGGCCCTGCCGCCGGGACGGTCCGCTCGCACCACGTCGTCGGCGTTCTCCCCGTAGGCGACGGCCGTCAGGCCGTGCGCCCGGACCACCTCCGCGGAAATGCGGGCGAACAACTCGTCCTTGCAGTGGAAACACCGGTCGACGCCGTTGGCCCGGTAGGCCGGCAGGTCGCCCTCGTGGGTGACGACCTCGACCACCCGCGCACCGATCTTCGCGGCGACCCGCAGCGCCGCCGTGCGCTCGTCGGCGGCGAGGCTGGGCGAGACGCCGAGCACCGCGAGCACGCGGTCGGCGCCCAGCGCTCGCACGGCCAGGGCCAACAACACGGAGGAGTCCACTCCCCCGGAGAAGGCCACACCGAGCCGGCCGGGCGTGTGCAGCAGTGTTCCGACGCGGTCGGCGGCCTCGCCGTCGGGGTCGGACAATCCCGGGATCATGACGTGCTTCTCCTGTTCGAGATCGGCTCGACGGTTCGCGGCCCTCGGGTGCGCTCCGGCGGATCCGCAGCGCGTGAGCGGCCGACGCGCGCCGCCGGTCGCGGGTGCGGACACCCTTCGTGTCGCCGCGCGGTCAGGTGAGTTCCCAGGCGCGGGCGGCAAGTGCCTCGACCAGTTCGGTGTCTTCGGCGAGGACGGGATCGAGGAAGGCCAGCACGGCGTGCGCGGAGTCGGACGGTGATGCGTTGAGGACCGGGGCGGCGGCGTCTCGTACCGGGATCCCGTTGCTGCCGAGCAGGTGCAGCATCCACGCGGCGACGATGCGGAGCGCGCCGGGCGGCATCGCCCCGGCCGTCCGCTCGGCGTAGAGCGTCGGCAGGACACGCACCGGGATCTTCTGGGCCCCGTCCTCGGCGATCTTGGCAAGGGTGTGCCGGATGCGCGGGTTCGCGAAGCGGGCCGTCAGCGCGTCCCGGTAGCCGGCCAGCGCGGTTTCCGGGAAGTCCAGGTGGGTCGAGGCCTCGTGCCACCATTCGCGCACCCAGACCCGGCAGACCGGATCGGCCACGGCCTCGGCGACGGTGGCGTGCCCGCGGAACGGCGCCGCGTACGCCAGCAGCGAGTGGGCACCGTTGAGCAGCGACAGTTTGCGTTCCTCGTACGGCGTGACGTCGGCGACGAAGCGGGCACCGGCGTCCTCCCAGCGGGGCCGCCCGGCGGGGAACTCACCGCTGAGCACCCACTCGGTGAACGGCTCGGTGACGACCGGGACTTCGTCCCGGCGTCCGGTCGCGTCGCGGACGGCGCTCACGTCGTCCGCAGTGGACCACGGGGTGATCCGGTCGACCATGGTGCCGACGTACGAGGCGTGCGCGGCCGCCTCGCGCCATTCGGGACGCCCGATCGCGTCCGCCAGTTCGCCGACCACCCGTGCGGTGACCTCGCCGTTTCCCGGCAGGTTGTCGCACGGCACGACCGCCACGGGGTCGCCGCCCGCGCGCCGTCTGGCGGCCAGCCCGGCCAGCAGCCGCGCGGCGACCGTCGCCACCGGGGCCTGCGGATCGGCGCGGAGTGCGGCGATATCGGCACTCACGTCGGTGCGTCGGGTGTCCAGGCCGCCCCCGGGCGCGCGGGTGTACGCCGCCTCGGTGACCGTCAGGGTGACCACCGCGAGTTCCCGCCGCCGCCAGTGGCTCAGCCACGCGGCGTGGTCGCCGCCGGCGTGCGCCGAGGTGAGCGAACCGACCACCTCGAAGCGGTCGCGGTCGGGCGCACGGGTGGCCAACGTGTAGAGCCCGTCCTGGGCGGTCAGCCGCTCGGCGATCGCGGTGCTGCGCCCGGTGAACGCCGCGATCCCCCACCGGTCGGCGTCGCCGGCGTGCTCGGTGTACCAGGCCTGATGGGCCCGGAAGAAGCCGCCCAGGCCGAGGTGGAGCATGCGTACCGGCGCGGCGGGGCGTGCGTCGAGCGCGCGGGACAGGGGCCGGGTCGCGGGTTGGGCGGTCACAGTTCGATGGCCTTTCGCGGGTTGACGTTCACCGGTTTCGCCACCGCCGCGAATGCCTCGTCCCGGTCGGGCCGGTGCGGTGACGGGGTCGGCAGGTCGCGCACCGTCTCGTACCGGTGCCGGGTGAGAGCTCGCACCCCGGGGTCGACGGGAAGCAGTCGGTCGGGGTGGAGGCTTGGCATGACGGCATGTTCGCTGCCGCCCGCCCGGCGCGGCAACCGGTTGCCATGTGTTGCCGTGGGCACTTGCACCAGGTCGCGGGCCATGGTCCTCTGGCCGCCATGACAGCACAGATCGGCGGGCCGGGCGCCGTCCTCCCCGAGGCCCGGGTGCGAGCCTTCGTCGCCGAACAACTGGCCGGCGAGGATCTCGACGGCCGGAGCGTATGCCTGGTGGTACCCGACGGCACCCGCAGTTGCCCGCTTCCGCTGCTGCTCGCTGCGGTGCACGAGGCGCTGTACGGCCGGGTCTCCCGGTTGACGGTGCTGGTCGCGCTGGGTACGCACGCGCCGATGGGCGAGGCCGAATTGGCCGCCCATGTCCCGCCGCTGCCGGGCATGACCGTCCTCAACCACGAGTGGTGGGAGCCGTCGACGTTCGCCTCGGTCGGCACGATCGGCGCCGAGCGGGTGGCCGAGTTGTCCGGCGGGCTGCTGCGCCAGGAGGTCGACGTGCGCCTCAACCGGGCCGTCGTGGAGCACGACGTGGCCCTGGTCGTCGGTCCGGTCTTCCCTCACGAAGTGGTCGGTTTCTCCGGCGGTGACAAGTACTTCTTCCCCGGCGTCGCGGGCGCCGACATCATCGACCTGTCGCACTGGCTCGGCGCCCTGATCACCAGCGCGGAGATCATCGGAACGCGCGGCATCACCCCGGTCCGCGCACTGATCCACGAGGCGGCCGCGCTGATCCCGACCCGCAGGCGCGCGCTGTGCGTGGTGGTCGAATCCGGTACCGGGGCGCTGCACTCGATGGCGTACGGGACCCCGGAGGCGGCCTGGTCGGCGGCGGCCGACGTGTCCGCGCAGGTCCACGTCCGCTACCTGGACGCCCCCGTGCGGCGGGTGGTGTCCGTGATCCCGGAGAAGTACGAGGACATCTGGACCGCGGCGAAAGGCTTCTACAAGCTCGAACCGGTCGTCGCGGACGGCGGCGAGGTCATCCTGTACGCCCCGCACGTGCGGACCATCTCCGCGATGCACCCGGAGATCGAGGAGATCGGCTACCACTGCCGCGACTACTTCACCAAGCAGTGGGACCGCTTCGAGCACCTGCACTGGGGTGTCCTGGCGCACTCCACACACCTGCGCGGCGCGGGCACGTACGACGAAGAGCGCGGCGAGCACTGCCGGTTGACCGTCACCCTCGCGACCGGCATTCCCGAGCACGTCGTCCGGGGGGCGAACCTCGGCCATCTGGACCCCGCCGCGGTGGACTTCGCGGCGCTCGCCGCCGACCCGGACACGCTCGTCGTGCCGCAAGCCGGCGAGGTCCTGCATCGGTTGCGCCCATGAGGGCCGCGTGGGTGGACGCGTCCGCCGGCATCGCCGGCGACATGCTGCTCGCCGCCCTCGTCGACGGCGGGGCCGCCTTGGGCACCGTACGTGCCGCGGTGGAGGCCGTGGTTCCCGGCGAGGTGCGCCTCGACCGGACACAGGTCACCCGCGCCGGTATGCGCGCGACCCGCATCCACGTGACGCCGAGCGACGACGACCACGCCCACCGAACGTGGCGTGAGGTGCGCCGCCTCATCGAAGCGGCGGCGCTGGCCGATCCGGTCCGCGCGTCGGCACTCGCCGTCTTCGGCCGTCTCGCCGTCGCCGAGGCACACGTGCACGGCACCGGAACGGACGAGGTGCACTTCCACGAGGTAGGCGCCTGGGACTCCATCGCCGACGTCGTCGGCGTCTGTGCCGCGCTGCACGACCTCGCCGTCACCGAGCTGACGGCGGGTCCCGCGGCGTTGGGCTTCGGCCGCGTCACCACCGCCCACGGCGAACTTCCCGTCCCCGCCCCCGCGGTGGCCGAACTCGCCGCCGAGTGGCAGGTGTTCGCGGGCGGGGAGGGCGAACTCGCCACCCCCACCGGGATGGCGCTGCTCACCACCCTGGCCCGCGAGTGCGCCCCCCTGCCACCCCTGCGTCTGGAGCGCACCGGCATCGGGGCCGGCAGCCGCGACACCCCCGGACGCCCCAACGTCACCCGGGTCTTCCTCGGCACCCCGGCTCCGGCCACACCCCTGGACTCCGCCTTCGACGCCTGCGAAGCCGTCGTCCTGGAAACCAACATCGACGACCTGGACCCGCGCGCATGGCCCAGCGTGCTGGCATCCCTCATGGAGGCCGGCGCCTCGGACGCGTGGCTGACCCCGATCCTGATGAAGAAGGGCCGCCCCGCGCACACGCTCTCCGTCCTGTGCCCACCGCAGGACGCCCAACCGCTGCGTGACGCCGTCTTCCGCCTCACCACCACCCTGGGCGTGCGCGAACGGCCGGTCCGCAAAACCGAACTTCAGCGAGGCTGGACCCTCGTGGACGTCCTCGGCAGCCGCCTCCCGGTCAAGGTGGGCCACCGCGGCGGCAGAATCCTCCAGGCGACGCCCGAGTTCGGCCCCGCCGCCGCCCTCGCCGCCCGCCTCGGCCTGCCCGTCCACGTCGTCCTGGCCGCCGCCGGCACCGCCGCCCACCAGGCCGGCCTGACCTCCAGCGCCCCCACCCCGCGAGCGCTCACCCCCGAACCCGCCTGAATCCGCGGCGTCGCCACCGGCACCGGTCCCATCCGCCGGCGAGGGGAGCGCCGTTCGGGTCGCCGGCCGACCGCGCGGGGGTGACGGCGTCGAAACGGAGTACAGTGCGCTCCTTCCCATCCCATGGGCGGCCATGGCGTCGTCCGACCACGGGCGTCGCCGCCCGGACCTGTGGCTTTCCCACGAGAACGGAAGTGAGATCCGGTGAGCGAGCGTGACGGCGCACCGACCGGCGGAAGCAAGGCACCGACGATCTACGACGTCGCCCGGGCCGCAGGTGTGGCCGCGTCCACCGTGTCCCGGGCGTTCGCCAGGCCGGGCCGGGTCAACGCGGCGACCGCCGAACGCATCCGGCGGGTGGCCGCGGAGCTCGGCTACCGCGTCAATCCGTTGGCGTCGGGATTGCCCACCGGCCGCACCTCGATGCTCGCGTTGGTGGTCTCCGACGTGACCAACCCGTTCTACGCCGAGATCATCCGGGGCGCCGAGTCCGCCGCCGCCGAGTCCGGCTTCGTCCTCCTGCTGATCGACGCCCAGGAAAACGATCGGGTGGAACGCGCCAGTCTGGAAAGGGCGTTGCCCGCCGTCGAGGGACTCGTACTGGCGGGTACCCGACTGTCGGACTCGGCCATCCGGATGACCGCCAAGCAGCGGCCGGTCGTCGTCCTCAACCGGGACGTCGCCGACGTCCCCAGCATCACCCTCGACAACCCGCACGGCATGCTCGTGACCGCGGAACATCTGGCGCGGTTGGGCCATCGCACGGTGGCCTACGTGGCCGGTCCGGAGGCCTCGTGGGCGGACGGGATGCGCCTGCGGAGCCTGCGCGAGGCGGCGGCCGGGCTGGACATGCGGGTGCAGCGCGTGGGCCCGTTCGCGCCGACGGTCGCAGGCGGTCGCGAAGCCGCCGAGGCGCTCCGCGAGGACCTGCCGACCGCCGTCGTGGCCTACAACGACCAACTGGCGATCGGGACCATGCTCGCCCTCCAGGCGCGCGGCGTCCGAGTTCCCGAGGACGTCAGCATGGTCGGCTTCGACGACATCTTCCCGACCCGCATCGTCAGGCCCGGGCTGACCACCGTCGCCGCCCCGCTGCGCGCCCAGGGACGGGCTGCCGTCGACGCGTTGTCGTCCTCGCGCGGCAACCCGGCACCGCGCACCGGCAAGCCGATGACCCTGCCGGTGAGGCTGGTCGTCCGCGACTCGACGGCACCGGCCCGGCGCACCCGGCTTGCGAACCCGTAGCTCGTAAAGCGTACGCGGTCGCGGACTTCGTCGACCCGCGCTCTCCCCGGCGCCCCGCGTGGCCTCGATCGCGGCGGCGTCCGCGCCGTCACACGGTGGGCGCGACCTCGGCGAGCCAGGCGTCGGCGATCAGCCGATGCCCCGGCGGGCTCGGGTGGACGCCGTCCGGGGCCAGCTCCCCCGGCTCCCGGTCCTGCGCCGCGCGGGGCAGCAGGAGATCGGCGCGAACCACCTGGGCGCCGTTGCGCGCCGCCGCCCGCAGGACGGCGTCGGTACGCGGCGACAGGTCCTCGAACCAGCGTTCCTGGTCCGGCCCGACCGGAAGCAGGAACGGGGTGACGACGACCAGCCGTGCGGACGACTTCTGCGCCGTGGCCGCGAGCAGGCGGTCGAGGCACGCCTCGAACTCGTCGACCGGGCTGAGCAGGTTTCGGTCGTAGCGGCGCCAGGTGTCGTTGATGCCGATCTTGACCGTGACGACAGCGGGCCGGTGGTCCAGGACGTCGGTACCCCAGCGGGCTTCGAGGTCGTACACGCGGTGGCCGTTGATCCCCCGGTTGACGACGCGGGGGCCGGCTCCGTCGTGCGCCCGCTCGCGCAGGGTCCGCGCGATCTCGTGCACGTATCCGTTGCCGAGCGACGCGGGATCCGCACGGTCGCGGCCGGCGTCGGTGATCGAGTCGCCGATGAACAGGAGCGTGTCGTCGTCCTTGAGCTGCATGCCTGCCGTCCTGGCGTGGGTGGGTGGGTCGGTCGGCGGGACATCTCGTGACCCGCCGGATCACCGTCGCATACGTCGAATAGGTCGAATCGAGGAGGCTTACCCCGCCGCGTGCCGCAGGGTCTCGACCTCGCGCGCCAACACCGCGGGGTCGTCGCCGGGGACGAACTCCAGGAGCGCCTGGAGACCCCGGCCCGCCAACAGGCCGAGGGCCGCGACCCACAGGTCCCGGCGGTCCGCCAGCGGCAGCCGGTTGTTGCCCGGCCACCACGAGAAGGCATGCACGGCGGTGACCCGGTCACCGAGTTCGACGAGCCCGGCCAGCGCCTGCTCGTCGGGGGTGTCCTGCGGCGGCTGCCAGTACGTGCGGACGTTGTCCGCGCCCACCTCGTCCAGCAGCCGGACGGTCGAGGCGACGGTGTCGGTGAGTGTGCCGCCGTGGAACTCCGGTGCGAGCTCCAGGCCGTGGTCCGCGGCGATCCGGGCCGCCTCCCGCAGGCAGCGCACGGTCTCGCGCCGCTCGTCGGGCAGGGCGGACCCCGATCCGGTGCCACCCGCCCAGACCCGTACCCGGGGTGCCCCGAGCAGCACGGCGGCCCGGGCGACGGCCGGGAAACCGGCCGACTCGGCGGGCGTGGCGCGAAAATACGAACCGTACGAGCAACAGACCAGCCCGTGGGAGTCGGAGACCTCGCGGACCGCGCGGACCGTATCCGGCTCCCCCGCGGGGGCGTGCACGTCCGCGCCCCACTCGATCACCTCCAGGCCCGCGTCGGCCGCGCGTCGCGCGACCTCGGCGGCGGGCAGCCGGCGAAAGGTGACCGAGCACATGCCCAAACGGGTCCGCCCGGTGTCCGGCTCGGACGACGGGCGGAGCCGCGGGAGGTCCGCCGCGCTCCGTCGGGTCTCTTCGGTCATGGCCCTGCCTTCGCGGTCGGCGTCTGCGGGTGGTCCGCGGAGTCCGAAGCGGTCCGGCCCGGACAGGGCCGGGCGGACCGCTTCGGATGCACCGACGGATTCGGGTGAAGGGAGCGCTCAGGCGTGCGGCGCCCCGTCACCGGTGGGCGATCAGGGAGCGTTCGGGCCCACGTCCGCGGCGGTGAGGGGGTGCCGGAGTGCGGGCGTTGTCGCGTACTCGTCGGCACCGATGTCCCGTACGCTGCCGCGCGGGTCCCCGTCGATGTCGTCGGCCAGGGCCAGGCCGCCGAGCGTGGCCGCGCCGATCGCCGGGCTGCCCGCCGTCAGCCGCAGGACACCATCCGTGCCCTGCGCGAGCCGAGGGTCGGCCCGGACGAAGCTTCCGGCGGGGATGTTGCCGTTGCCGGCCGCCCCCCACAGCAGGTTGCTCTGCCAGGTGAAGGCGGTGGTGGCGCCCATGGCGACGAGGCTGCCGGAGTCGCCGACCAGCAGGTTGTCCGCGATGGTCACGTTCCGCGGCTCGAACGCCCGCGTCTCGCCCGACAACATGCCGGTGTTGTTGATCAGGGAGTTGTGCGCGATCACCACGCGGTCGCAGGCGTCGTTGCCCCGCCGCTGGGTCTCCGTCTCACTCGGGGTGTGGTCACGGGTGCTGCCGCTGCCGACCACCAGGGCCCGGCCGGACAGCCCGCTGAGGTAGTTGTTGACGATCACGTGGTCGTTGCCGTAGATCCGCACCCCGTCGGTGCCGCCGATCAGGTAATTGCCCTCCACCGTCGAACCGTTGCCGTGCCGCAGCACGATGCCGCCGCGGCTGTCGCGGATGGTGTTGTACCGCACGGTGTTGCCCGAGGACTTCACCGAGATGGCCTCGGGGTCGCCGTCGCAGCGCTCGAACAGGTTGTACTCCACATGGCCGCCGGCGTCGGCCAGGGCACGGCCGCTGACGCCGAAGCGGATGGGCTCGCCGCCGTTGTCCCCGGTGAAGCTGTGGTCGGAGAAGTGGTTGCGGAAGATCTGCACGTTCTGGGCCATCTCGGTCTTGCCGGGACCGTCGACGACGATGAAGATGCCCGCGGTGGTCTTGTCGTGGAAATGGTTCCGGTCGATCTTCGTGTCGTTCGCCCGTACGACGACCCAGTACGGATCGCCGCTGTCCGCGTGTTGGAAGTCGTTGCGGGTCAGCCGGATCGCCGAGCAGTCCGTCGGAAGCTCGAGCGTGGTGCTCTGCCGGAAGGCGAAGCCGCTGATCACGATGTTGCTCGAATTGGCGAGCACGAAGCCGCGCGCGCCCCGCAGCACCGCGCCGCCGCGGGTCTTGGACACGATGGTGATCGGCGCGGCGCTCGTGCCGTTCTTGCCGGAGATGTTGATCGCGCCGCCCGACGGGACCGTGTAGGTGCCGTCGGCGACGACGATCCGGTCACCGGGTGCGGCGGCGTTGATCGCGCTCTGGAGCGCCGCGAGGGAGGAGACCGGGATGTCGGCCGCCGATGCGCTGCCCGACAGCGAGGTGGTCAGGGGTACCGCGGCAAGTGCGGCCACGGCCGAGCTCTTGAGGAACGTGCGTCGTTGCATGGTGCCTCCTGGGTCGAAACGGGCGAGTGTGCGCTCAGTCGGCCCGGGGACCGACGTCGGCCGCGGTCAGGGGTCCGCGCCTCGGCGGCCGGCGGGAGTATTCGTCCGCGCCCACGTCCGGGGTCCTGCTGCGGGGCTGTCCGTCGATGTCGTGCGTGATGCGCGGGCGGCGCGGCGTGCCGGCGTCGATCGCCGGGCTGCCGGCGGCCGGGCGGGCGATGCCGTACGCGTCCTTCACCAGCTTCGGGTCGACCCGAGTGCCGCCGCCGGCGGGGATGTTGCCGTCCGCGGCGGCCCCCCACAGGAGATTGCCCGACCAGGTGAAGCGCACGGTGTTCGCCATCGCGACCAGTTCGCCCGAGTCCGCGACCAGCAGGTTGTCGGCGACGGTGACGTCGCGCGGCTCGTGCGGACGGTGGCTCTCCCCGGAGAGCGTGCCGCCGTTGTTCAGCAGGGTGTTGTGCGCGATGAGGATCCGGTCGGGGGCGTCGTTGCCGCGGCGCGCCTCGGGTGTCTCGCCGGGGAGGTGATCGCGCTCCGAACCGCTGCCGATCACCAGGGCACGTCCGGCCAGGCCGGCGAGGTAATTGTTGACGATCACATGGTCGTTGCCATAGATCCGCACGCCTTCGGTACCGTCGATGAGGTGGTTGGCCTCCACCCGGTTGCCGTTGCCGTGCCGCAGGACGATCCCGCCGAAACTGTTGCGGATCGTGTTGTATCGGATGGTGTTGTCCGAGCTCTTCACCGAGATCGCCTCGGGATCCCCGTTGGCCCGCTCGAACAGGTTGTACTCCACGACCGCGTGGGCGCTGGACAGCGCCCGGGGGCTGACGCCGAGCCGGATGGGTTCGCCGCCGTTGGAGCCGGTGAAGGTGTGGTCGGAGAAGTGGTTGCGGTACACGTGGACGCGCTGGGCCATCTCCTCGGTGCCCGCGCCCTCGATGCCGAGGTAGATGCCCAGGGTGCTCTTGCCGTGGAAGTGGTTGTGGTCGACCGTGCTGTCGTCCGCGCGCACCATCAGCCAGTGCACGCCTTCGATGTCGGCCAGTTGGAAGTCGTTGCGGGTGAGCCTGATGTGCGAGCAGTCCGGCGGGATGTCCAGGGTGTTGCGCTGCCGGAAGGAGAAGCCGCTCAGGGTGATGTGGGCGGACGCTTCGAAAACGAAGCCGTGTTCGCCTTCCAGGACCACGCCGCCCTGCGTCCGGGCGACGATGGTGATGGGCGCGTATCTGCTGCCCTGCTTGTTCCGAATGGTGAGCGGGCGGTCCGCCGGGACGGTGTAGGTCCCGTCGGCCACGACGATCCGGTCGCCGGGTCGGGCCCGGTCGATCGCGGCCTGCAGCTCGTCCAGCGTGCGGACGGCCTTCGGGGCCGCGCTCGCGCTCGCGGCCGGCAGTCCGCCGACGGGGGCGGCGGCCAGCGCCACCCCTGCCGCGGTACCCGTGAGGAACGTGCGGCGTTGCATGGTGCCTCCGTGAGGATGTGGTGGAGGTACGGACGGTGTTCCGGCCTGCGATCAGCCGGCGGTCGAGGTGGCGCGGGGGGTGTCCCCGGCGTCCTGGGTCGCCCGGGTGTCCAGGAACAGTTCGATGACGGGTACGGGGGTGTCGGGGCGCCTGACCGGAAGCTGGAGCGTGAGCGTTCCGGCGGGCTGGCCGCCCATCTCGGTGTTGACCGCGGGCCGGTCCGGGTCGATGTGGACCGGGATGATCTCGGACGCGTCGTTGAGCAGTTGGGCGTAGCGCACCCGGCCGGCCAGGCCCGGCAGGTGCAGGTGGCGCAGCGGCCAGGCGAACAGGTGGACGTAGAGCCGGTCGCCGCGCAGGGTGTACCGGCATTCGGCGGGGGCGGTGTACGAGGAGGGGCCGCAGCCGCGAATCGAGCGCTCGTGCAGGTGCATCCACCGGCCGATCTCGTCGAGGATCGCGGTGTCTCGCGGGTCGAGCGCGCCTCGGCCGGTGGGCCCCACGTTGAGCAGCAGATTGCCGCCCTTGGACACCCCGTCGACGAGCATCCGGATCAGCAGGTCGGGGCTCTTGTGGTCCAGGTTGTCCCGGTCGTAGCCCCAACTGCCGTTGAGCGTCTGGCAGGCTTCCCACCGCACGGGTTGCCCGTTCTCGGTCATCGGACCGGACGGCTGGTACTGCTCGGGGGTGACGAAGTCCCCGGGAAGGCCGGTGCGATCGTTGACGAGGACGTGCGGCTGCAATTCGCGAATCGTCCGCAGAAGTTGCGGGGAGTCCCAGTCGTCGGGCCCCTTGCCGCCCCACCAACTGCGTTCGGCGTACGAGAAGTCGAAGAACAGGTAGTCGATCCGTCCGAACGAGGTCAGCAGTTCACGGACCTGGCCGTCCATATAACGCTGGTACTCGCGGATGTCCCGCTCGGCGTTGGCTGCCTTGAACGCCTCGTCGTCGCGCTGCGGATGCACGCCGTCCACGGGGAAGGACGGATGGTGCCAGTCGATCAGCGAGTAGTAGAGACCGACCTTGAGCCCCTCGGCGCGGCACGCCTCGACGAACGGCCCCACCAGGTCCCGGCCGTGCGGGGTGTTGGTGACCTTGTACTCGGTCAGGGCGCTGTCCCACAGGCAGAAGCCGTCGTGGTGCTTGGTGGTGAGGACCACGTACCGCATGCCCGCCGCCTTGGCCGCCCTGGCCCACTGGGCGGGGTCGTAGCGGTCGGGGTCGAAGTGGTCGAAGTACACCTGGTACTGCTCGTCGGTCAGTCGTTCGTGGTTCTTGACCCACTCGTGCCGTGCGGCGAGGGAGTACAGACCCCAGTGCACGAACATGCCGAACCGGGCGGTGGTGAACCAGTTCGTCTCCGGGCCCGCCTCGGGATCCGAGGTCGCGGACGGATGCGCCTGCGGGGTGTCAGCGCTCGCGGTCATGGGGAATCGCTCTTTCTCGTCGGCGCCCGGCGGCTTTTCGGTGGCGCGTCGGGGCTGGTCGTACGGGACGGGGGCGGGCAGGGGCCGACGCGGGCCGCGAGACGGCGGGTCGGTCCGCGGGTCAGCCCTTGAGTGCCCCGGAGGACAGGCCGCTGACGAAGGACCGCTGGAAGAACAGGAAGACGATCACGGAGGGCAGCAGGGCCAGCAGGGAGGCCGCCATCACCACTCCGGGGGTCACGGCCGGGTCGATCCGCAGGGTCCGCAGCGCCAACGGCAGCGTGTACGAGGAGGAGTCGGTGGCGACGAGCAGGGGCAGCAGGTACTGGTCCCAGATCATGGTGAAGCCGAAGACCCCGATGACGCCGAGGGCGGGCTTGCACATCGGCAGAATGATCTGGGCGAAGATCCGCAGGTCTCCGGCGCCGTCGATGCGCGCGGCCTCTTCCAGTTCGCGCGGCACGTCCTTCATGAACTCGGTCATCACCAGGATCGAGAATCCCCAGGCGCCCAGCGGGACGATCATCCCGGCGAGGGTGCCGATGAGGTTGAAGTGCACGACCGGCAGATCGGCGAGAATGACGGACAGCGGCAGGGCCAGGATCTCCTCGGGCAACATCAGCGTCGCCAGGATGGCGACGAGCGCCAGCGTCATTCCCGGGAACACCTTCCGGGCCAGCGCGTAGCCGGCCAGGACGGAGACGGCCACCTGGAGCAGCAGCCCGAAGCCGACCACGAAGAACGAGTTCAGCAAGTACTTGAGTACCCCCTGGTCGATCGCGATCTCGAAGTTGTCCAACGTGAAGTCCGAGGGGATGATGCTCAGTTGCGTCGGGTCCTTGATGTGGCCGAAGGCACCGACGAGCAGGGCCAGCAGCGGACCCGCGAACATGGCCAGGACCAGGAGGTAGACGACGGCCTTCAGGATCCGTCCGCCGACGCTGCGGCTCTCGGTCAGGCCCAGCGCGGTCTCGGTCGACGACTCGCTCACTTGCTCTCCCTCCGCCGCAGCAGTTGGACGACGATGGTCAGGATCAGCGTCGCGACGAACAGCAGGACCGCTCCCGCCGCACCGACACCGAGCCGGTTCTGCTCGAGCCCGAGCTTGTAGATGAGGGTCATGACGACCTCGGTGGAGCCGTTGGGCCCCCCGTTGGTGAGCAGGAACACCTCGGTGAAGATCCGCAGTCCGCGAATCGCGGCGAGGATGAACAGGATCGAGAACACCGAACGCAGTCCGGGCACCGTCACGTACCACACCCGTTGCCACCGGGAGGCACCGTCGACCCTCGCCGCCTCGTACAGACCGCGGTCCACACTCGTCAGGCCGGCGAGGAAGATCATCATGTCGTAGGGCGCTCCCCGCCAGATGCCGGTGAGCATGATGGATCCCATCGAGGTGTCGGGGTCGTTGATGAACCCCGACGGCCCCAGTCCCGCCAGACCGAGAATGGAGTTGAGCATGCCGTCGCCGGTGGGGTGATACATGATCCGCCACAGTTCGGCGACGACCGCCATCGGCACCACCACCGGAAGGAACGCCGCGGAGCGCACGAATCCCAGTCGGCGGCTCTGCCCCTCCATCAGCAGGGCCAGGGCGAAGCCGAGCCCCATCGAGCCGGCAGTCTGTCCGGCGGCGAGGACGACCGTGTGCCACGCGGCCTCGCGGAATCCGGGGGACTGCAGCACCGTGCTGTAGTTCTCGGTGCCGACCCACCGGTTTCCCAGGTAGGGCTGAACCTCCTGGAAGGACATGGTCAGCGCGCTGGCCATGGGGATGAACTTGAAGTACAGGAAGAGGAGCAGCGCCGGGGCGAGGAACAGCCAAGGCGTCCACCACCGACCGGATCTGCGGCTGCGCGCCCGGCGACCGGCGGCCCCGCCGTCCCGGCGGCCCACTTTTCGCGGAGCGGGGCCGGCCGCCGGGAGGGCGGCCGGTTCCGCCTGGTCAAGGCTCATGACGCGGCGATCCCCTGCTCCTTGAGGATGTCGGCGAGCTGCTTGTCGAGCTCACGCAACTTGGCGTTGAGGTCGAGCCCGCAGTCCGCCACGAGCGCGTTCACCGCGTCCGCCGTCACCTGCCGCACCGGCGTCCAGTTCGGGATGGCGGGCGCGTATCGCCCGGAGTCCTGGTACGCCTGGGCGTAGGTCTTCCAGCGCGGGTCGGGGCGGATCTGGGAGATGTCCACGGCGGTGTTGACCGGGATTTGCACGGTGTAGCCGGTGGCGCCCTCCATCCCCTTCTTCTGGCCTTCGACGGAGACCGCGAAGCCGGCGAAGGCGTCCTGGCCGGCGCGGTTGTCGGAGCCGGCCATCAGGTAGACGGAGCTGCCCTCGGCGAGGACGGTGGCGTCCTTGGGTCCCTTGGGCATCGGCACGACCTCGTACTTGTCCGCGCCGAGGGACTTGTCGAAGCGGGGCAGCAGGTACGGGCCGACGACGTACATGCCGGCCTTGCCCGCCTCGAACGTCTCGTTCGTCGGCGGGGTGTCCATGGTCACGGCGCCGGGCTGGATGGCCTTGGCCTTGCACCCCAGGTCGCGGAACCACTGCATGGCCTGCACCGACGCCGGGGTGGTCATCGCCGGCTTGTACTTGCCCTTGCCGGTCTCGGCGATGAAGTCGCCGCCCGCGGCCCAGAGGAAGTTGGAGAAGTACCAGGAGGCGTAACCGCGCTTGGTGGACAGCGGTGCCGCGAGCCCGGCGGTGTTGTTCTTGCCGTCACCGTCGGGGTCCTGGGTGGTGAAGGCGGTGGCCATCGCGGCGAAGTCGTCCCAGGTCCGCGGGACGTCGAGCTTCAGCTTCTCGCGCCAGTCCTTGCGGATCAGCAGCGCGGACGCCTGCGCGGATATCGGGAGTCCGTACTGCTTGCCGTCCAGACTCTTCCCGGACGCCAGCCCCTGTTCGGCGATCTGCTTGCTGTCCTTGATCTTGCCGAGGTCGATCTCCCGGAGCAGACCCTGGCTGTGCATGGTGCCGATCTGCGTCACGTCGTTCATGACGATGTCGGGGAGCTTCTTCTGGGCGGCCCGCTGCTGCAGTTTGGTCTCGAAGTCGTCGAAGATGGCCGTGACCTCGACCTTGAAGCCCGTGGCCTGCTCGAAGGCGGCGGCGAGTTGCTGCGCGCCCTTCTCCCCCGGTCCGCCCGGTGTCGTCCTGGTCCAGAGCTCGAGGGGAGCCTTGGAGTTCTGCTTGGCATCCACTCCCGCAGGCCCGGATGTACAGCTGGTGAGGATCAGTGCCGAGGCGAGGGCCCCCGCACCGATCCATCGCGATCTCTGCATGACTACTCCTGTTTCAGCCGCATCACATGGCCTGGAAAGCGCTTGCACGGACGGTAACCGGGTCCGAATCAAGTGGTCAATAGTCCGATGAATACAAAGTTTCCGGCGACCGAACGAGAGTGCTCATCCGGGGCGCTCCGGCGCCCCCGGCGCGTGATTCGACGGACGAGACGGACGGCCTTATCCCTATAAATAGGCTCCTACTCGCGCAATTTGGGCATCGGCAGGAACGGGCATTCGGGCCGAGGTATGCCTCAGCCTCGACGACAGCCACCGAAACGGAGAAGATCGGGCATCCAAGGTCACGGTGACGACATTTCAATGATCCGATGTATGGTTCCTGCGAGCTACGGGCCGGACGGCGCACAGGCCACCGCGAGGTTCGGGCAAGCGCTTACCAGCACTTCCGAGCAGGGACCGCCGACCGTCCGGCCGCCGGTCCACCACCGAACAGGCCGAGGAGAGCAACCCGACATGAACGAACCGGCCACCGCACCGACAGCCCTGTTGGTCATGGAGGAGGAACGCCGGGACGACGTCTACCCGCCCGAAGTGCTGGCCGAGATCGGCCGGCTCGTGCAGTGGCAGGGCCCGCCCCGCACCCGGCAGGAGCTCGACGCGGACCCCGGTGTGCTGCGGACCGTCGACCTGCTGCTCACCGGCTGGGGCGCACCCGTCCTCGATGCCGCCCTCCTGGCACGTGCCCCTCGGCTGCGGGCCGTTCTCGTCGCGGCGGGATCCGTCCGGCACCTGACCACACCCGCCTTCTGGGATCGCGACATCCCGATCGTCTCCGCCGCCGCGGCCAATGCCGTGCCGGTGGCGGAGTTCACCCTCGCCCATGTCCTCCTCGGACTGAAACAGGCCCACCGCATCGAGCGGGAGGTGACGCAGAACCGCCGCTTCCCCACCCGTCCCGACGTCCCGGGCGCCTACCGGTCACGGGTGGGCCTGCTGGGACTCGGGCACATCGGTCGGCTGGTCGCCGCCCACCTCTCCCGCTTCGACGTCGAGGTCCTCGCCACGGATCCCGTCGCCTCCCCGGACACCGCCCGGCGCGCGGGAGTGCGACTGATCCCCGTCGAGGAACTCTTCGCCACCTGTCAGGTCGTCAGCCTCCACGCACCGCTGCTGCCCGAGACCCGCGGCTCGATCGGGGCGGAACTGCTCGACTCCATGGGGCCGGGAGCGACACTGATCAACACCGCGCGGGGTGCACTGATCGACGAGGTCGCCGCCGCGCGGGTCCTGCAGGCCAGGACCGACCTCACCGCCGTACTCGACGTAACGCACCCGGAACCCCCGGCCCATGACTCGCCACTGTTCACCCTTCCCAACGTCGTCCTGACACCGCACCTGGCCGGCGCCATGGGCGCCGAACGTCACCGGCTCGGACGGCTCGTGCTCGACGAACTTCGCCGCCTCACACAGAACCAGCCGCTCCGGCACGCCATCGACCCCGCCCGCGCCGCCTCGCTGGCCTGAGACCGCCAGGCACTGCCGACAAGGCTCCCTGCCTCGGGAACCTGCGATCGGGGACGTCACGCAAGATCATGCTGTACTGCAGGCCAGGGTCCGGGCAAGCAGGCCCGGCACCCGCTTCCGCCGGCTCACGGCAAGGGGCGGTACGGAAACGCAACGTGAGCGAAACGTCGACGAGGGCGGCCGGACCCGGCGGTTCGTCCGCACCCTCGGGGCCGGCCCCGCCCGCTCGGCGCGGCGGCCCGGTCACCCGCCGAATGGTGGTGCCGCGCAGTCCGCGGCACCACCATTCGCCTTTCGGGGCGCACCCCCCGTTCCGTATCGTCCGTCGCCACCCGGGTGGATCGTGGCCCGAACACCGGGTCCCCGACGGGAGCGCCGCGCCGGGTACGTTCAGCGAGCGGGTGAGCCGACCCACGTCCGTGTAGGCCCGCCCGTACGACGTGCCCGCCGGATGCAGGGTCAGGACCACCACGATCGACCGGTCCGCCGCCCCGACCGTGCCGGTGGTGTGCAGCGCCGGATGGGACAGGTCGACGCCGGCCGACGCCGGCACCGCACCGGTCGGCCCGCAACCGCCCGACGAGAAGCCCGACCAGCCCTGCTTGACCGCCCACGGACGGTCGAAGGCGGACGGGATACCGAAGTGCTGGTCGAAGGAGTCCGAGGCGCAGCGGGTCGACGCACGCAGGTCGCCCATCACCAGGTCGCGCACCGGCGCCGGTGCGGTTTCGAGCAGGTACCGGTAGATCCGGACCACGTCGGCGGCCGAATGCGCGGTGTAGCCCCAGTAGTTCGGATCGTCCGGCGGCGCGGTGTCGACCAGGCTCAGTCGGGTCACCATGCGGTCGACGACCGCGTCGGCCCCGGCCCGGGACCAGAAGTCCGAGGCCGCGGCGTCGTCACTGGAGCGCAACATACGGTCGAACGCCGGTCGATCGGCGGCTGGGATCCGGTATTCCGGCCCGAGACTCCACAGATAGTCGAGGGCGATCAGCAGCTTGACCACCGACGCCGAGCGGAATCGCTTGTTCGCGTCGAGCTGTTCGGTGAACACGCCGGTCCGCCGGTCGAACACCGCCACCCCCGCGGTCACTCCGGCGGGCACGTCGATCCGAGTCGGTCCCGTCCCGGCCGTCGCCCGCGCCGTCGTGGCCGCCGCCCCGGTCGCCCCGCTCGTGTCGAGAGAATGCCCGGCGGCCGGGGTCCCGTACCGGACTCCGGCCACGATCGCCGCGCACAGCACCAGTATCGCGATCATCCGGCCCGCCGCCCCGGAGGGCGACCTCGGCGCCCGGGAGACGGCGAATCCTGGGTGGGGCTGTCGGATCGGCAACTGTCGGTCCCACCGGTGCGAGGAGATGTCGGTGTCGGCCGACTCGTTCGGACCACCCGACCACGGCCGGCCGTGGTCGAGGATATAGCCGATCGATCGCGGATCGGGTCGGGTCGGGTCGGGTCGAGTCCGCCTGTCCGGCGAAAGGGCGCAGTCGTTCCAACACCTTGCCGGCGCCGATGGTGGCCGCGTGGGGGCGTGTCACACGCGCGCGGTTCGCACGGCGCGAGCAGGACGAGCAAGTACTCGGCGGTCGGATCGAGCGCGAACGCACTGGTCGTGGGCTCACCGCCGCGAGGTTGCGAATCCCGGTCCGGATAGGCGTGTTGGAGTGCGAAGACCTTGAAGGAGACTTCACCGTCGGCGACCGGGAGGAGCGGACGCGAGCACTCGAACGGCGCCGGCGTCCGGCGCCCCGCGCCCGACGTCGGCGCCCGCCCCCACTCCCGGGCGCAACACGGCGGGCCTGCCCGACACTTCCCCGCCGGCCCCCCTCCACATCCGGTAACCGCACGATCACCGCTTCCATCCACGCGCCCCCGTTACCCTTGACGTGCGAGCACGGCCCCGGGCGGCGCGCGGCGACGAGGGCATGGCAGCCGGCACCAGGGGATTCGTGGACGGCGGTGGACGGAAGGCGCGCGACCGTACGCGTGGTGCGTAGGTTGTCGACCATGACGCATGACACGATGGTGCCGGGACCGGCGCAGTTCGGTGCGCGGCGATGGTGGTTGCCATCCGCGGTGGCCGACGAACTCGATTCCGATGTCGGGAGGCACACCCGATCCCGCCGCACGACCCGGGACTGGATTGTCGACGTCTGCTGTTTCCTGGCGGCCGTCGCCGTCGGCGTCGCCGCTGTCGCCTCCTTGGACGAGCAGTCGGATCTGCCTCGCGCCCTCGTCTTCGCCGATCTGGCGCTGGGCGTCGTGGCGTGCGGCGCGGTCTGGCTGCGCCGCCGGTGGCCGCTGGGACTGGCCGCGGTCCTGATCCCCGTCGGTCTGATCTCCACGGCTTCCGGCGGCGCCGGCCTCGTTGCCCTGTTCACCCTCACGGTGCACCGGCCCTTCCGGTACGTGGCCTGGGTGGGCGGCCTGCAACTCGCGCTGATCCCGGTGTTCTACGGACTGCGCCCGGACCCCGAGATGTCCTACCTCGGCGTCGTGGTGTTCGCCGTGCTGCTGACCCTGTCCGTCATCGGCTGGGGCATGTTCGTACGCGCCAAGCGCCAGCTCATGCTCAGCCTGCGGGACCGGGCCCGCCGCGCCGAGGCGGAGGCGGAGCTGCGGGCCGAGCAGGCGCAGCGGCTGGCCCGCGAAGCCATCGCCCGCGAGATGCACGACGTCCTCGCGCATCGACTGACCCTGCTGAGTGTGCACGCCGGCGCGCTGGAGTTTCGGCCGGACGCGCCGCGCGAGCAGGTGGCGAGGGCGGCCGGCGTCATCCGGGAGAGCGCGCACGAGGCGTTGCAGGACCTTCGCGAGATCATCGGTGTGCTGCGCGCGGGCGATGCCGACGATCCCGGCCGCCCCCAGCCCACGCTCGCCGCGCTGGACGACCTGGTCGCCCAGTCGCACGACGCGGGCATGCAGGTCACCCTGGCGCGCCGGGTCACCGACACGTCGACCGTGTCCGCCTCGGTCGGTCGCACCGCCTACCGCATCGCCCAGGAGGCCCTGACCAACGCCCGCAAACACGCACCCGGGGCCCGGACCACGGTCACGGTCGCCGGCGCACCCGGCGAGGGCCTGACCGTGTCCGTGCGAAACTCGGCGCCGCCGGGCGAGGTCCCGCACGTGCCGGGCTCCGGCCAGGGCCTGATCGGCCTGACCGAACGCGCCACCCTGGCCGGCGGCAAGCTCGCCTGCGGCCCGACCCCGGACGGCGGCTTCGAGGTACGGGCCGAGCTGCCCTGGGGCTGAGCGCGCGCCCCGCCGGGCACGGATCGAGGCCGGCCCGGGGTATCGCCGAGGGCCCGCCCGGACCGCCGTCGCCCC
>NZ_JBHZAV010000039.1:0-66741 GCF_042754445.1 Embleya sp. NPDC059213 | reverse complement strand
CACAAAAAAGTGGCCCCTCGCTCGTGACTTCGTGTCCCTTCGCTTCGCTACGGGCCACGAAGTCAACGTTTTGCGGCTCCGCCGCTCTCCGCGCTGCGCGCGTCGATCACGGGGGCGGGCTGGGTCGGGGGCGCTGACGCGCCGGGGAGTGGTGGGGCGGTGTGGGCGGGCCTACGGGGTCTCGGCTGTGTCGGGGGTGCTGACGCGTCTGGGGGTGGTGGGGCCGGCGTGGGCCGTTGCGTGGGCGGGGCCGGCCGGGGTGTTGGTGGTGACCTCTACGGTGGCGAAGGCGTTGGTGAGGTGGCAGTGGGTCGGGTCGGCGTGTTGGGCTCGGGCCACTCGGCGGGCCAGGGCGCAGGCCTCCTCGGGGTTGGCGCCGGCGGCGGCGCGGGCTGCCGCCGCGAGGGCTGCCAGGTCGGCTGCGGCGGCGGCGCGGTGTCGGGCTGCGACCGCCCCGGCGAAGGCGAACACGAATGCCGCCATGCACAGTGGCACCAGCGCGAACGCGACCACCCACAAGGTCGCCGAGCCCTCCTGGGCGGAGCTGCGAGGGTTCACGGGGCCACCTCGTCCTCCAGGGCCGCCACCGCGACATGTTCCACGTGGAACCGCACTCCGGCCCAGGCCGCTCCCGGCACGCCGACCTCGCCGGTGATCCGGAAGCGGACCAGGCCGTCCGCGCGGGACACTTCCGTCCGCGCTCCGACCGGACCCGCGGCCCGGGCCCGCTCTTGGGCGACCGTCTCCGGCTCGCCCCGGGCCAGCGCCCGTGCCCCCGCCTGTGCCGCGTCCACACAGCGAATCTGCGCGGCGGCGGCAGCGATGCCGGACACCGACACCGCGGTCAACAGGACCAGCACCGGCAGCACGACCGCGGTCTCCGCGGTCACGAAGCCGTTCGCCGCTCGCGCCCGACGCGCGGCGCCGCGGCGAGGCTCAGAACGAGACATCGAGCGCCCTGGTGATCACGCGGGTGAGCGCCGCCGCCACCCCCGGGCTGGTCACGATCTTGAACAGCACCGCCCCGAAGGCCACCGCGGCGACCGTGCCCACCGCGTACTCCGCCGTGGTCATCCCGGTCTCGTCGCGCAGCCGCAGCCACATCCGACGTGCGGCCGGAGCAAGAATCGGCAGCAGAATCTGCATGAAATCCCCCTTTTTATATGTGCATATGAATGAATCAGAAAGGCTGCAACAAGGTCGTCGTCAGCCCGATCACGATCGGAACCACTCCGATCAGCAGGAAGGCCGGCAGGAAGCACAACCCGAGCGGGACCGTGGCCCGGACCCCCACCCGGCGTGCGGCCGCACCCGCGGCGCGTCGATGCTCGGCCCGCTGCTCGTCGGCCATCCGGGCCACCAGGGCCGCCGCGGGCGCACCGCCGGTCGCGGCTCGGGCCAGGGCCCGGCCCAGGGGCGCAAGCACCGGATCGTCGGTCAGCGTCAACCAGCACCGCCCCGGATCGCCACCCAACCGCAGCGAGGCCACGATCGGCCGCAGCCGGCTCGCCAGCGGCCCACCGACCGCGTGCGCGACCGCCTCGGCGGCCTCCACCGGCGAGCTGCCCGCCACCAGGCACGCCGCGAACAGGTCGGCGGCAGAGGGCAGATCGGCCCGCAACCGCTCCCGGAGCACCCGACCGGAACGCGGTTCCAACCGACCCAGCCGCCGATCGAGCAGCACCGCCGCGGCGACCCCCGCACCGCCCCCGACCCACCCGCCGAACAACACGAACACCGCCGCCCCGCCCAGCAGCGCCGCCGCCCGCCGCCGCCACACCGGATCGGGCCCCCGCCCCGGCACCCGCCGGTCCCGCGCGCCTCCACCCCGTACCGCGGCCCCCGCACCGCCCGCCGCCGCGACGACCGCCACGAACACCGCGACGCCGCTCACGCCCCCACCCACCGGCCGACCCCCGATCCGCGCCCGGCCCTCATGCCGCCGCCGGCGCCGCGTGAGCCGCCAGGCGGTCCGTCCATTCCAGACCGACGGCCACCAGGACCAGGCCGGCGCACAGGCAGCCGATCCCGGTCGGTGTGCGGAGCAGTACATCCAGGGGCCGGGCGCCGAGACCACTGCCCAGGAACAGGCCGAAGACCGGCAGCGCGGCCAGCACGTGCGCCGTGGAGCGGGCCCCGGCGAGTTCGGCGACCAGTTCCTCGTGCGCGTCCTGCTCCGCCCGCAACGTGCCCGCGATGCGTTCCAGCGCCGGCGCGAACCCGGCGCCCCGGCCGGTCGCGATCCGCCAACACGCGGCGAGCCGCCGAAGTCCGGCCGCCCCGGGCCGGGCCGCCGCCCGATCCAGCGCGGCGGGCACATCGCCACCGACCCGGGCCGACCCGATCGCCTCGCCCACCACCGCCAGGACCGGCCCGTCCACCGCGTGCGCGGCCGCCCTCAGCGCCTCCTCCGGCGACCGCCCCGCCCGCAACTCCCCCGCCAGCACCGCGCACAACCCGGCAACCGCGCCCCGCACCGCGGCGGCCTCCCGATCGGCCGCCGCCCGCGCCCGCCGACGACGCAACACCCACGCCCCCGGCAACGCCACCAGCGCGGGCACCGGCGACCCCAGCAGCAGCGCCGCGCCGCTCCCCGCCGCGAGCACCGCGACCGGCACCCGATACCGCCGCACCCCCGCCCCGAGCCCCGACCGCCCCATCCGCTCGGCATCGAGCGCCCCCAACACCCCCCGCAACCGACCCGGCCCCACCCGAACCATCGACAACCACACCAACCCGGCGACCGCCCCCGCCGCAACCACCGCCGCCGTCATCGACTCCCCCACCCGACAAGCCCCACACCCCGTTCGAACACGCCCGGCCCCTCACCCGCGCCACCACCCCGCCAGCAGCGCGGCCAACCGCCCATGCCCAGGTCCGGGACGAGCCGCGCCCCCGCGCTCGAAGCGCATCGCGGACACCGGGTGCACCCAACCCGCCGGGTCCCGTTCGAGCACGTGGATCTCGGCCACCCGACGCAGGCCGTCGCGCTCACGCACCACATGCACGACCAGATCGAGCGCGGCGGCCAGCTGACTGTGCAGGGCGTCCCGGCCGAGGCCGGCCAGCGCCCCGAGTGCCTCCAGCCGGGCCGGCACATCCGCCGCCGAGTTCGCGTGCACCGTGCCGCACCCGCCCTCGTGGCCGGTGTTGAGCGCGGCGAGCAACTCGACCACCTCGGCGCCGCGCACCTCGCCGACCACGAGTCGATCCGGCCGCATCCGCAGTGCCTGACGCACCAGATCCCGCAGCGTCACCTCGCCCGCGCCCTCGACGTTGGCCGGCCGCGACTCGAGCCGCACCACATGTGGGTGACGCGGCGTCAGCTCGGCCGAGTCCTCGGCCAACAAGAGCCGTTCGGCGGGATGAGCGCAGCCGAGGAGCGCTCCGAGCAGCGTGGTCTTGCCCGATCCGGTGCCCCCGGAGACCAGGAACGCGGCGCGAGCCGAGACGACCGCACACAGCAGTTCGGCCGCAACCGGCGACAACGAACCGACCCGGACCAGATCGGCCAGCCCCAACGAGGTGCGCCGAGGCACGCGCAACGACAGGCACGTGCCGCGCACCGCGACCGGACGCAGCACCGCGTGCAGCCGGATCCCGTCGGCGAGCGTGGCGTCCACATACGGCGAGGCGTCGTCCAGCCGCCGCCCGGCGCCGCTCGCCAACCGCTGGGCGAGCCGCCGCACCGCCGCGTCGTCCGCGAACGTCACCGCCGTACGCTGCGGCCCCGCGCCCCGGTCGATCCACACCTCGTCGGGCGCGTTGACCAGCACGTCGGTGACCTCGGGATCACGCAGCAGCGCGTCCAGCGGCCCGGCCCCGGCGATCTCCGAGCGCAACGCCCGGACCAGGTCCGGCAACGCCGCCTCGCCGAGCACCCGCCCCTCGGCCCGCAGCGCCGCCGCCACCGCACCGGGCGTCGGCTCGTGTCCGCCTGCGGCCAACCGCGACCGCACCGCCTCGACCAGCCCCGGATCCGGCGGCGCCGGCACCGACGCGGCGGGGCCGGCCACCGGCACCGGTCGCAATTGCGGCGCCGAGAAGACCCCGGTACCGCCCTCCGCCGGCGTCGGCACCGGCCACGGCGGCGGCTGCGGCACCCCCGTCGGCCGCACCTGCCGCCCGCCCCGCGGCGGCGACCCACCCGGCAGCGGCGTCGGCGGCGGAAATGGCGGCATCGGCGGCACCTCGCGCGCACTCACGCGGCCTCCCGACGCACCACGCCGGCCGGATTGCCCGCCAGATACTCCCGACAGAACCGGGCCAACGGCCCGCGTGAGCGCAGCCCCGGCGGATCACCCCGCTCGGCGGCGGCCGACAATCCCGCCTCCGGTCGCAACTCGCCCGCGAGCGGCAGGCCGAGACCGCGCGCGGCCGCCTCCGAGGTCAGCCCCGAGGAACTCGGCTGCCGCACCACCGCCCGCAGGTCACGCACCATCGGACCGACCCGCGCCGACACCTGCGCCGCCGCGGCCAGCGCCCGCACCTCGGCCGGCACCACCAACAACCCGGTATCGCACTGCCGCAGTGCCTCCGCCCCCGCCGAGTCGGTGTGCCGCGGCACGTCGAGCACCGCGACGTCGTGCCGTCTGCGCACCGCCCGCACCACCGAGCGGATCGTGTCCGGCGGAATCCCCGGCGGTCGCTCGCGATCCCACGAGAGCACGGTCAGCCCGTGCAGGTGCACCAGCGCGTCGGACAGCGCACCGCCGTCGATCCGGCCCCGCGCGCTCGCCAGGTCCGGCCAACGCAGGCCGCTCTCGTCCTCACCGCCGAGCAGCACGTCCAGTCCCCCACCCAGTGGATCCACGTCCACCAGCGCGGTGTTCAGCCCCCGGCGTCCCGCGGTCACCGCGAGCGCGCAGGCCAACGTGCTCGCCCCGCTGCCGCCGCAACCGCCGAGCACCGCGATCGTGTGCGCGTCCGGCCCGGTGCCCTCCGCGACATCGCCCAGTCGATCGACGATCCACGCCTCCGCGTCCGGCAGGAACACCACGTGGTCCGCCCCGACGTCCAGGGCCCGTCGCCACACGTCGCCGTCGTCCAGGTCGGCGCCGATCAGCACCACGTCCTCCCGGCGGGGCAGTCCGCAGCGGGCCAGACCCGGTGTCACGTCGTCGCCGACGATCACCAGCGGCGCCGCCGGCCACGCGGTCCGCGCCGCGCCCGCGTCCGGCTGCACCTCGGGCTCGATCCCGGCCGCGGCGCACAACCGCAGAAGTTCGTCGAGCAGGGTCGGATCACCGGTCACCAGGAGCGGGCGGGCCGGCCGCGGTGGGGAGAGCGCTGCCACGGAACCTCCAGGGGTCGGGGAGGTCCGTCCGAACCGGCCCTCCCGAGAACTGACCCCACCGTCGCCGCCGGCGCGCGCTCGGCCGAGCGGGTGGTTCGTGCCTGTGTACAAGCCCGCGGTTGTGGACGACGGATTCACTCGTGCGAGGGACGGCCGGACCGTCCCGGACGGACTCATCGCGTCGACGCGCCCGTGACACGCCGAAAATCGCCCGGGAATCCACCGGAAACACCGGAGAAGGGCAGGTCCGAAAAGGTCACCGACCACACACGGACGGCCGACCCGGAATCGAGGATTCGATCCGAACCGGCCCGGACACTACGGTGACAAATCCCGCCCGCACGCGATGGGTTGGACAAAGAACCGGCCCACACAGGGGTACGGACGCAAAAAAGCCCCCGGACAAGCGACGACCCCCGCCGGGGGGGAGAGCGGGGGTCGTCTCCACGGCCGACTCGGGGGGGGAGGAGTCGGACCGGGTTAGCACGGTCGCGAACGATCCGTGACTTCCAGGATGTACCCGAGGGGGTTCTCTAGCAAACCCACGACGTGGAGTTTACGCCGAATGGCTGCCCTTATCCTCGTGAACTGTGGAAACCCAGGCTCCGAAGCGGACAGCAGCCTTCTTCGACCTCGACAAGACCATCATCGCCAGGTCCAGTGCGCTGGCGTTCAGCAGATCCTTCTACCACGGCGGTCTCATCAATCGCCGCTCCGTCCTCAAGAGTGCATACGCGCAGTTCGTCTTCCTCGTCGGCGGCGCGGATCACGACCAGATGGAGCGCATGCGTGAATATCTCTCCGCGCTGTGCCGCGGCTGGGACGTCCAGCAGGTGCGCGAGATCGTCGCGGAAACCCTGCACGACATGATCGACCCGATCATCTACGACGAGGCCGCCTCCCTGATCGAGGAACACCACGCCGCGGGTCGCGACGTGGTCATCGTCAGTTCCTCCGGCGCCGAGGTGGTCGAGCCGATCGGCGACATGCTGGGCGCGGACCGGGTGGTGGCCACCCGGATGGTGGTCGAGGACGGCCGCTACTCCGGCGACATCGACTTCTACGCGTATGGGCCCAACAAGGCCGCGGCGGTCAAGGAGTTGGCCCGAACCGAGGGCTACGACCTCGCCTCCTGCTACGCGTACAGCGACTCGATCACCGACCTGCCGATGCTCCTGGAGGTCGGCCACCCGTACGCGGTCAACCCCGATCGCGGCCTGCGCCGCGAGGCGACCGGGCGAGGCTGGCCGGTGCTGGTGTTCAGCCGGCCGGTCGCGCTGCGCCAGCGGGTGCCGTCGCTGTCGGTGCCCTCGCGCCCCGTGCTCGCGGCGACCGCGATCGGCGCGGGTGCCACCGCGGCCGGCTTCGTCTGGTACCTCGCCAAGAAGCGCCGCTGACCCCGAACACCCACGGGAGGCGCATCGCCCGCCGGGCCGGCCGACACGCCGGCGGGTCGACCACACGGCGGATCGGGAGCAAATCCGACAAAGGCCAAAAGTAAAGATCTTGGGCCAGGGGTTCCCCTCCTCCCGGCAACCCACTAGAAAAGGGACCAACGGCCCGTACGGCCCCGCTTCGGCGGTCGGCTCGCGCGGACCGAACACGACCGCCGGGAACCCACGTGCGACCGACCCTCGTAGGGGCCGAACGCGTCGGACGACCTGCATGTTCTTCCCCCCGTGGATGCGCATGCCGGGGCCGATCGTCATAACTGGTACACGCTTGGTACCCCGGTGGGAGTGCGCAAACGGCGGCGTCCGCAAGGGCGCCGCCGTCTCGTTTCCCGGGCCCCGCCGAGCCGGTCGTGCCGTCCCGCCCACAGGACGGATCAGATCCCGCGCATCACCGCTTCGCAGACCGCGACGCTCTCCCGCGCGCCCAGCGTCATCGCCTCGGCGCAGTGCCCGATCCAGGTCGCCACACCCGCCGCGGTGCCGCTCTCGTACGCGCGCAGCGCCGCCGCGTAGGCGTCCACGCCCAGGTCCAGGTGGCCGACCTCGGGCACGGCCGCGCCCTTGGGGTCCAGGCCGCGGGTGATCAGTACGATCCGCTGCGCGGCCCGGGCAACCAGGCCGTTGCCCCAGCCGAACGGGGCGAGCGTGAGGATCTCCGCGTGGGTGACCGCGGCGACCACGATCGCGGGGGCCGAGGACGGCGCGAGCAGCAGTCGGGACAACCCGTCCAGGCGGGCGGCCACCTCCTCCGCCGACGGCAGCGGCCCGGGCAGTTCGCCGTCGCGGCGCGGCCGGCCGAGCGCCTCGGCGGGCACCGCGTCGGCGGCGGCGACCACATGCAGCCGGGCCAGCACCTGGAGCGGGCTGTGCCCCCAGGTGCCCAGCAGCGAGCCGATCTCGGCGGACAACCGCAGCGCGCCCGCGATCACCGCGCCGTCCCGGCCCGAGGCCGAGAAGTCGGTGCGGCGGCGGATCTCCTCCAGCGACCAGTCGACCCCTTCGAGGGCGGCGCTCGCCCGCGCGCCGCGCAGTGCGGACTCGGCGCTGATGTCCATGCTGCGGCGGCGCATCGTGCGGTGGCCGAGCAGCCGGTCGACGGCCTTGCGAGTGTCCTCGACGGACTCCGGCACGCCGGGCAGGGCGGCGAGGGCGGCGAGGGGATCGGTTGCGGTGCTCACCCGGGCGACCCTACGCCGCGCCGGAAACCGTCCGCGACACCGGTCCGCGCGAGGCCCACCCGTCGACCCACCCGCCGGCGCGTGCTCACCGAACGACTTGACGCGGACACGGTAAGCGACGGATGATCCTATTCGAAAACGATTGTCAAACCCGAATGCCGGACCCGCGTCGTCGGCCCCGGACGTTCGGACCGTCACCGAAGGGCCCATCCGTGAAGATCGCCTTCGTCGGCAAGGGCGGCAGCGGCAAGACCACGCTGTCGTCCCTGTTCATCCGACATCTCGCGACCACCGGCCGGCCGGTGGTCGCCGTGGACGCGGACATCAACCAGCATCTGGGCGTGGCCCTCGGCCTGGACGAACGCGCCGCCGCGGCACTGCCCGCGATGGGCGCCGAGTTGCCCGCGATCAAGGAGTGGCTGCGCGGCGACAACCCGCGGATCGGCTCGGTCACCGAGATGGTCAAGACCACGCCGCCCGGCCGGGGTTCGCGGCTGATCCGACTCGCCGACGACAACCCGATCCACGCTGCGTGCGCGCGCGAGGTGCCCGGACTGCCCGGTCTGCGGCTGATGGCCACTGGTCCGTTCGAGGAGTCCGACCTGGGGGTGGCCTGCTACCACTCGAAGGTCGGCGCGGTGGAGCTCTACCTCAACCATCTCGTCGACGGCGCCGGCGAATACCTGGTGGTGGACATGACCGCCGGGTCCGACTCGTTCGCCTCCGGGCTGTTCACCCGCTTCGACCTCACCTTCCTGGTCGCCGAGCCGACCCGCCGGGGCGTCGGCGTCTACCGGCAATACCGCGACTACGCGCGCGACTGGGGCGTGTCGCTCGCGGTCGTCGGCAACAAGGTCCAGGGCCCCGAGGACGTCGAGTTCCTGCGCGAGCACGTCGGCGCGGACCTGCTGACCTGGACCGTGCAGTCCGACTTCGTCCGCGCCCTGGAGAAGGGCCGCGCGCCCGGCTTCGAGACGCTGGAGCCGGCCAACCGCGCCGCGTTGCACACGTTGGCGCGTGCCTGTGACGCCCGCTTCGAACACCGCGACTGGGAGCGATACACCGCGCAGATGGTCGAGTTCCACCTGCGGAACGCACAAAGCTGGGCCAACGCCAAGACCGGCGTCGATCTCGCCGAGCAGGTCGACTCGGCGTTCGTGCTCGGCCCGCAGGCGATCTCCGCCGGGGTCTGAACGCGGCGGGGCGGCCCGCCCCCGAAGGGACGGGCCGCCCCGGGCCCGCAGATCCCGCTCAGTCCTCGGCCGCCACCGACGACTGCTGCGCGGAGATCTGGTCCATCACCGACGAGTCGGTCAGCGTGGTGACGTCGCCCAGCGTGCGGCCCTCGGCCATGTCCCGCAGCAGGCGGCGCATGATCTTGCCGGAGCGCGTCTTGGGCAGTTCGGTGACCACCTGGATGCGCTTGGGCTTGGCGATCGGGCCGAGCACCCGGCCGACGTGCTCGCGCAGTTCGGCGACGAGTTCGTCGGAGGAGTCCCCGGCCGAGCCGCGCAGGATCACGAACGCCACGATCGCCTGGCCCGTGGTCGCGTCGGTGGCGCCCACCACGGCCGACTCGGCGACCTTGGCGTGCGAGACCAGCGCCGACTCGACCTCGGTGGTGGAGATGTTGTGGCCGGAGACGAGCATCACGTCGTCCACCCGGCCGAGCAGCCAGATGTCGCCGTCCTCGTCCTTCTTGGCACCGTCGCCGGCGAAATACAGCCCGTCGAAGCGGGACCAGTAGGTGTCTTGGAACCGCTGGTCGTCGCCCCAGATGGTGCGCAACATCGACGGCCACGGCTGGTCGAGCACCAGGTAGCCGCCACCGCCGTCGGGCACCTCGGTCGCGGTGTCGTCGACCACCTTGGCCGAGATGCCCGGCAGCGCGCGCTGCGCGGAACCCGGCTTGGTCGAGGTGACGCCCGGCAGCGGGCTGATCATGATCGCGCCGGTCTCGGTCTGCCACCACGTGTCGACGATCGGGGTCTTCCCGGCGCCGATGTGCTCGCGGTACCAGATCCACGCCTCGGGGTTGATCGGCTCGCCGACGCTGCCCAGGACGCGCAGCGAGGACAGGTCGAACTTCGCGGGGATGTCGTCGCCCCACTTCATGCAGGTGCGGATCGCGGTGGGCGCGGTGTACAGGATGGTGACCCCGTACTTCGCCACGATCTCCCACCAGCGGCCCTGGTGCGGCGAGTCCGGCGTGCCCTCGTACATGACCTGGGTGGCGCCGTTGGAGAGCGGGCCGTAGGTGATGTACGAGTGCCCGGTGACCCAGCCGATGTCGGCCGTGCACCAGTAGACGTCGGTCTCGGGCTTGAGGTCGAACACCGCGTGGTGCGTGTAGCTCGCCTGGGTCAGGTAACCGCCGGAGGTGTGCAGGATGCCCTTCGGCTTCCCCGTGGTGCCCGACGTGTACAGGATGAACAGCGGGTGCTCGGCGTCGAACGCCTGCGGCTCGTGCTCCTCGGACTGCGCGTCGACCAGGTCGTGCCACCAGATGTCGCGGCCCTCGGTCCACGCGACGTCGCCGCCGGTGCGACGCACCACGAGCACGTTGCGCACGTCCGGGCAGGACTCCAACGCCTCGTCGATGGCGGGCTTGAGCGCGGAGGGCTTGCCGCGCCGGTAGCCGCCGTCGGCGGTGATCACGATCCGCGCGTCGTTGTCGTTGACACGTGAGGACACCGCGTCCGCCGAGAAGCCGCCGAAGACGACCGAGTGCGGGGCGCCGATGCGCGCGCAGGCGAGCATCGAGATCACCGCCTCGGGGATCATCGGCAGGTAGATCGCCACCCGGTCGCCCGCCTCGACGCCCAGCGAGGTGAGCGCGTTGGCCGCCTTGGACACCTCGCGCTTGAGGTCGGCGTAGGTCAGCGTGCGGGTGTCGCCCGGCTCGCCCTCGAAGTGGATCGCCACCCGGTCGCCGTGGCCCGCCTCGACGTGCCGGTCGACACAGTTGTAGGCCACGTTGAGCTTGCCGTCGGCGAACCACTTCGCGAACGGGGGCGTCGACCAGTCCAGCGTCTCCTGCGGCTCCACCGCCCAGTCCAGCCGCCGGGCCTGTTCGGCCCAGAAGCCGAGCCGGTCGGCCGACGCCCGCTCGTACGCCTCGGCCTTGACGTTGGCGGCCTCCGCGAGCGCCGGCGGGGGCGCGAAGCGTCGCTCCTCGCGCAGCAGGTTCGACAGTGCCTCTTGGGCCTTGTCCCCGGTGTTCCGGTCTGCGTTGCTCACGCGTACTCCTCCGTGCTGCTGCGGTCGGTTCCTTCCGCCGTAGCTCATCAGGGACCGGCCCGAGCCGGCAAGAGGAGGACCGCGATTGGTTTAGACCACTTCTCGGGCCACGGCGCATCGTGGCCGACGGCGAGATCGTACGGGGTGGCTACCCCGCATTGAGTGCCGGAAAAGTGTGATCTTCGGCGCCCGTCGCGAGCACCTCCGGCAGCGCCCCGGACTCCGCCCGCTCCGCGTCCACCGGCCCGAAATCGCCGCGCACGCCGTCGTAGAGGTACATCTGCGCGGAGGCGAGGTCGAAGTAGAGCCCGAACAGGCGCAGTCGTCCTGCGGCCACCGCCTGGGCGACCACCGCGTGGTCGAGCAGGTTGTCCAACTGCTGGACCACGTTGGTCAGGCACAGTTGTTCCACCGGTGGTACCCGATACCCGGTCAGGGTCGGCGCGGGGCCGGCGGTGAAGCGCGCCAGCGACAATTCGCCGTTGCGCAGCCAACGGTCGAGGTGCGGCGTCGTGCCGGGCTCCGCCCCGGCCTCGGGCGCCTTGCCGACCTTGTCGAGCAGCGCGCCCATCGCCCCGCAACCGGAGTGCCCGCACACCGTGATGCTGCGCACCCCGAGCACCGCCACCGCGTATTCGATCGCCGCGCCCACCGACGCGTCGGCCGTGTCGGAGCCGGCCTGCCCGGTCTCGCCGCGCGGCACCAGGTTGCCGACGTTGCGCACGGTGAACAGGTCCCCGGGGCCGCTCGCGGTGATCAGGTTCGGCACGATCCGCGAATCGGCGCAGGTGATGAACAGTTGTGCGGGCTTTTGTCCCTCCAGCGCGAGCCGCTCCAGGAACGGCTGGACCAGCGGCGCGGTGCGCTGTTGGAACTCGCGCGCACCGGCCACCAGCGCCTGAGACGCGGTGCCGTCCTCGCGCGGGCAGGCCCGCTGCCAGTGCCACCACGGCGCGAACCAACGCGGCGAGGGGGTCAGTCGAGAGCGCCTGGGGCCCGGCGAACCGCCTGCGGCCCGCTCGTAGCAACCGTCGTGGATCTCCTCGATGTCCACCCGACCGCCGCGCGCGAGGTAGCCCACGCGCCACGAGTGCACCGCCTCGAACGCGGCCTGGTCGAGGTAGTCCACCGTCATGTCGACCACGACGTGCTCGCCCGGCGGCAACTTGCCCAGCACTCGGGACAGTCGCGGCACCGACAGGAAGGTCAACGAGCCGTGCACCTCGACGTGCAACACGCCGTCGCCGGGATGCACCCGCACGGTGCTGCGGCTGAGCCGATACAGCGCGGTGAGCACCGCGACCACCACGCCGAGCAGCACGCCTTGGAGCACGCCGGCCAGGATCACCCCGGCGATGGTGGCCGCGTAGGCGGGGAACTCGCGATGCCGGTGCACGTGTCGGATGTGCGCGAGGCTGACCATCTGGATGCCGACCACCATCACCAGCGCGGCCAGCACCGCGAGCGGGATGCGCTCGACGAAGGCGCCGAGCAGGCCCACGAACAACATCACCCACACGCCGTGCATGATCGTCGCGGCCCGAGTGAGCGCACCGGCCCGCACGTTGGTCACCGAACGGATCGCCACGCCGGTCACCGGGTAGCCGCCGATCGCGCCGGAGACCATGTTGCCCACGCCCTGACCGATCAGTTCGCGATCGAGCTTGGCGCGCGGCCCGTGGTGCAGCCGATCCGCTGCGGCGGCCGAGAGCAGCGACTCCATGCCGGAGACCAACGCGACGCTGATCACACCCACCGCGATCGCGCCCCACGCGCCCGCCGGCGGCAACACCGGGGTGGTGAGGGCGATCGAGGACAGGTCCACCCGGGCCACGTTCAGGTGCAGGACGCTCGCGGTCACCGTGGCGAGCGAGACCGCGATCAGCGGCGCGGGCACCCGGCCGAGCCGCGCCCACCGCCCGGGCAGCCTGCCGAGCATCGGCCAACCGAGCAGCAGGACCACGGTGATCACCCCGACCGCGACCGTCGGGGCACGCAGATTGCCCACCTGGGTGGGCAGTTCGTGCAGGTTCTCCCAGGCCGAGCGCTGCGGCGCCCCGCCCAGGACCACGTGCAACTGGGCCAGCGCGATCACCACGCCGATGCCCGCGACGACGCCGTGCACGACGGCCGGCGACAGCGCGAGGGTGGCGCGGGCCACCCGGAGCACGCCGAGCAGGATCTGGAGCAGGCCGGCGCCGACGGTGACCAGGCAGGTCACCCGCCAGCCGTAGGTCTGGACGAGGCCGGCCACGATCACGGTCAGGCCCGCGGTGGGACCGCTCACCTGGAGCGGTGCGCCACCGATCAGGCCGACCACGATGCCGCCGACCACGGCCGAGATGATGCCGGCGCCGAGAGGGGCGCCGGCTGCGAGTGCGATGCCGAGCGACAGCGGCACGGCAACCAGGAAAACCACGAGTGAGGCGCCGAAATCCGCGCGCAGCGCGGCGATTCGGGAGACCGGCGCGAGCGTGATGTCAGGGGCAACGGGCATGTCCGTGTCCTCCGGGGTCAGTCATGTCAGTCATGTCATGGCGGGCATGGCTGCCGCAGGGGTGGCGGCGCGCAGGGTCGAACAAGAGTGCCGGGCCGGATAGGCCAAGTTAACTCTAAGTGTTTACCTTGTCACAGTAAGGCTATTCTTTTCAGAACGTAAAATATGCACCCACATGGGTGAATCAGGTGTTTCGCGTCGAGAACCTTCCACACCGTGTGTGATGGCCCGTAATCTCCCCGGAGTGGGGGTGGTTCCGTGCAGGTACTCACACTGTTCGCGACCGGGCTCGGTGCGGGGTTCGTCGCGGGCGGCGCGTCCTGCGCGGCGGTCCAGGGCGGCCTGCTCGCCGGCGCCGTCCGGCCGCGCCCGACCCCGGCCGCCGGTTGCCCGACGACAGTGCCGCGCGGCCTGCTCCCCCGGGCGCTGGCCGTTTTCCTGGGCGCCAAGCTCGCCGCGCACGCCGTCCTGGGCGCCCTGCTCGGGCTGCTTGGCGGCGCGATCCAACCGACCCCCGGCACCCGCGCGATCCTGCTGCTCCTGGCGGGCGCGCTGATGGTGCTCTTCGGCCTGTCCATGCTCGGTGTGCCCGGGGTCGGCAGGCTGCTGCCGCGCGCCTTCACCCGCGGCGCCGGCCGCGGTCCACTGCTGTTGGGCGCCGCCACCGTGCTGGTGCCGTGTGGCGTCACCCTGGGCGTCGAACTGGTCGCGGTGACCTCGGGAAACGCGTTCGGCGGAGCCGCCGTGCTGACCGGTTTCGTGCTCGGCACCCTCCCGCTGTTCGCCGCGCTCGGCCTGCTGGTCGGCGCCTCCGGACGAGTGCTGCGCGGCCGACCGACCGCGCTCCTGGGCCTGTTGGTGCTCGCGGTGGCCGCGTGGACGATCGCCTCCGGACTGCGCCTGGGCGGCTGGTGGACGCCGGCCGCGGCGGGCACCGTGGATCACGCGGCGGCGCGCACGGGCACCGACGGCGTGCAACGAGTCACCGTCCGGGTCGGGAACGAGGGCTACCACCCGGCCCGCGCGCTGGCCCGGGCCGGCGTGCGCACCGTGCTGGTGTTGCGTACCGACCACACCACCGGCTGCACCCGGGGCTTCGTGCTGCCCGCCCGGGACGAGCAGCGGGTGTTGCCGGTGACCGGGGCGGCCGAAATCGACCTGGGCACACCGCGCGCCGGCACCCTGACCTGGACCTGTGCGATGGGCATGTACAGCGGCCGCATCGAGTTCCGGAGCGACCCCTGACGCCCGCCCGGCTCGGATCGCTTCCGGGGCCCGACTCCCCGTACGGTGATGTGTCCGCGCTCACGTATGCCGGGTGATCCGCCGCGTCCCGACTCGGGTACGCGGTGAAAGGTCCGGGCACGCACGCAACCGGGTGGGCCCGGCGTGCGTATGTATCGATAGGTAATACAGCCCGGTCCGGCATGTCCATGGGAAGAGGTGAACTGTGCGAACTGTCCGCGGCGCTGCGGTGCTCGTCGTTGTCGCAGTCCTGGCCGCTATCGGTTTCGTGGTTTTCGCAAAGGACGGGAAAGATTCCGGCAATTCCTCTGCAAAGAACCCTGGCAACGGAAATCCGAGCGCTCCGGGCAAGGAATCGGACAAACCGAGAGGTCCGGTCAAGCCGATCGGCGACGGCTCGACCGCCGACACCGGCCCCCAGCCGAACCAGCCCAAGGTGGAGAAGCTCAAGCCGGGCGAGAAACCGCCGCAGTTCGTCATTTTCTCCTGGGACGGCGCGGCCGAGGACGGAAACAAGCTGGTCTCGGAATTCTCGAAGCTGTCCGAGGCGAACAAGGCTCAGATGACGTACTTCCTGAGCGGTATCTACACGTTGCCGAAGACGAAGAAGGCCATGTACACCGGCCCGAAGCACGCGGCCGGCGCGTCCGACATCAACTTCATGTCGGACGAAACGGTGCGCAATACGATCATCCAGATGCGTGAGGTCTGGCTCAAGGGCAACGAGATCGGCACGCACTTCAACGGGCACTTCTGCAACAGCGCCACGAGCGGCAAGAGCTGGAGCCCCGCGGACTGGAAGAACGAGACCGAGCAGGCGGTCAAGTTCGTCCAGAACTGGAAGACCAACACCGGGTACGCCGACCTGCCGCCGCTGCCGTTCGACTACGCGCCGGGCAAGGAACTCATCGGCGGCCGGGCCCCGTGCCTGGAGGGCCAGCCGAATCTGATGCGGGCCGCCAAGGAAATGGGATTCCGCTACGACGCGAGTTCTCCCGGCGGTCTCCAGGTGTGGCCCAAGCGCGGCAAGGAGACCGGCATTTGGGACTTCCCGCTCCAGTCGCTTCCGTGGCCGGGCAGCCCGACCAAGTCGCAGCTCTCCATGGACTACAACATCATGTACGAGCAGGAAGCGGTGCACGGCAAGTTCGACCCGTCCAAGAAGGACGCGTGGGAAAAGGAAGCCCACGATTTCTACATGAACGGATTCCAGCGCGCCTATACCACCAATCGCGCGCCGTTGTTCATCGGTAATCACTTCGAGGACTGGAACGGCGGCATCTACATGAATGCCGTCCGGGACACGGTGACCTCGGTCTGCACGAAGGCCGACGTGCGGTGCGTGACCTTCCGTCAGCTCACCGACTGGCTGGAGGGCCAGGACCCCGCGGTGATCGCCAAGCTCCAGGGCCTGGGCGTCGGTCAGAACGTGACCGACTGGAACACGATCGTCAACGCCTCCGCGCAGTCCCCGAACAAGCCCGCGGCGTCGCGCTCGCTCGCCGCGCCGGACCACGCGGTGCTGCCGCGCCGCCAGGACTGAGCCCCCGGCGGCCCCGCCACCCTCGACGCGGCCCCGTACCGAAGACAACTTCGGTACGGGGCCTTTGCGTTGCCGCCGCGCCGGCGACGCGCGTACCGATCGGTTCCACCGGGTCGCACACATTATCGATATACTTACGGCGATCGAGGGCGGAATTCACCGCTCCGACACATGGGTCTCCCTTCGGGAGGCATGCCGGGAAGTCTGGTCGGCGCTGTTTTGTCGTTTTCGCGGGGCGGTATACGCCTGCGAGCCGCAGCCGACCTGGAGGTCCCGTGGGTGCCGAGTCCGCACCACGCAACAAGTTCTTTCGGCGCCCGTCCACGCTGGCCGAGCGGAATTTCATCGCCGACGCGCTGCGCACCGAGACCGTCGGCGGCGCACTGCTGCTGATCGCGGCGGTGGTCGCGGTGATCTGGGCGAACACCGCGTGGAGCGACGCGTATCACGACCTGCGCGACTTCCGGATCGGCCCCGAGGCACTCAACCTCAATCTGTCGCTGGGCACTTGGGCCGCGGACGGACTGCTCGCGGTGTTCTTCTTCGTGGCCGGCATCGAACTCAAGCGCGAACTCGTGGTCGGCGACCTGCGCAATCCCGCCCAGGCGGTGCTGCCGGTGGTGGCCGCCGCGTGCGGCATGATCACCCCGGCGCTGTTCTACTTCGCGGTGAACGCGGGCGGCGGCTCGCCGGACGGCTGGGCGATCCCCACCGCGACCGACATCGCCTTCGCCCTGGCCGTGCTCGCGGTGATCGGCACCAACCTGCCCTCGGCACTGCGTTCGTTCCTGCTGACGCTCGCGGTGGTCGACGACCTCGGCGCGATCCTGATCATCGCGATCTTCTTCACCGACTCGGTGGACTTCCTGGCCCTGGCCGGGGCGTTCGCCCTGCTCGTGGTCTTCGCCCTGCTCCAGCGATTCCGGGTGCGCGGCTGGTGGTGGTACGTACCGCTCGCCCTGGTGATCTGGGCGCTGATGCACGAGAGCGGGGTGCACGCCACGGTCGCGGGCGTCGCGATGGGCCTGTTGATGCGGGTGCTTCCCGACCGTGAGGAGCGGACCTCGCCGGCCGAGCACGTCGAGCACCTGGTCCGGCCGGTCTCCGCCGGCTTCGCGGTGCCGATCTTCGCGCTGATGTCCGCGGGCGTCGCGGTCTCCGGCCCGGTGCTCGCCGACGTGTTCACCCGCCGACCCACGCTCGGCATCATGATCGGCCTGATCCTGGGCAAGGTGGTCGGCATCTTCGTGGGCACCTGGCTGGTCGCCCGATTCACCCGGGCCCAGCTCAGCGACGACCTCGCGTGGTGGGACGTGTTGGGCATGTCGATGCTCGCCGGCATCGGCTTCACGGTGTCGTTGCTGATCAGCGAACTCGCCTTCACCGACGACCCGACGCTGACCGAGGAGGCCAAGGCCGCGGTGTTGGTGGGCTCGGTACTGGCCGCCATCGGGGCCTCGATCGTGCTGCGGATAAGGAACAACGCGTACGCCCGGATGTGCGCCGAGGAGAATCGCGACGACGACGGCGACGGCATTCCGGACGTCTATCAGAGCGACGCCGATCGGTTGCGGAACGAGAAGCTCGGGTACTCCTGACGGCTTCGTTTCCCATCCGAAACACTCGTACGACGCGCCCCGCTGGATCCGTATCGCCACAGCAGGGCATGATCGGGGTCGGATTATCCGTACCCGCACGAGGAGTGACCATGGCAGGCACCGACAGGTCCCCGGCCCAGGACGTGCCCGTCGACGCACAACGATCCCTCGGCGAGCTGTTCTCGTCGGCCAGCCGGGACATGTCCACGCTGGTGCGCAGTGAGATCGCGCTCGCCAAGAGCGAGGTCAAGGTCAGCGTGGTCAACGTCGCCAAGGGTGGCGGCGCGTTCGGCGCGGCGGCCTTCGTCGGTGTGTTCGCGTTCGTCTTCCTGAGCTTCGCCGTCGTCTACGGCATCCACGCCCTCGGTCTCGGCGTGGCGTGGAGCTTCCTGATCGTCGGCGGCTTCTATCTGTTGCTCGCGGGGGCACTCGCCTTCTACGGCATCAAGTCGTTCAAGAAGGTGCGGCCGCCGGAGCGGACGATCACCACGACCCGGGACACGGTGAGCACGCTGAAGAACGTCGGCTGACCCGGCGGCACGGGTCGCCCGACCGGCGGCGGAAACAGGAGCACCATCGCGAGTGTGCGACGCTGCTCGGCATGACGGTTCCCGAGAGCACCGTGGTCAACGTGGCCGGGCCCTGGACGCACCGCGACATCGCCGCCAACGGCGCGCGGTTCCACATCGCGGAGATGGGCGAGGGCCCGGTCGTGCTCTTGCTGCACGGCTTCCCGCAGTTCTGGTGGACCTGGCGGCATCAGCTACCGGTACTGGCCCGGGCCGGCTACCGCGCGGTCGCGCTGGATCTGCGCGGTTACGGCGGCAGCGACCGCACCCCGCGCGGCTACGACCCGATCACTTTGGCCCTGGACGTGACCGGGGTGATCCGCTCGCTGGGCGAGCCGGACGCGATCGTGGTCGGCCACGACCTGGGCGCCTATCTGGGCTGGACCGCCGCGGTGTTGCGGCCCAAGGTGGTCCGCCGCCTGGTCGCGGTGTCGATGCCGCACCCCCGGCGGCTGCGCGGCGCGCTGCTGACCGATCGGCATCAGATGGCGGCGAGTTCGCACATCTTCGGTTTCCAGCGGCCGTGGGTGCCCGAGCGGCAGTTGATCCGCGACGACGCGGCCATGGTCGGGGACATGTTGCGGGAGTGGTCGGCGCCGGGCCGGCCGGCCGACGAGTCGATCGCGCGCTACCGGCAGGCGATGCTCGTGCCCGGGACGGCGCACTGCGCGGCGGAGCACTACCGCTGGCTGATCCGCTCGATCCCGCGCCCGGACGGAATCCAGTACTCGGCCCGGATGAAGGCCCCCGTCGAGGTGCCCACGCTGCATCTGCACGGCGCCCTCGATCCGGTGATCCTGCCCCGCACCGCCGCCGGCTCCGGGCGCTATGTCGAGGCGCCCTACCGGTGGCGGCTGCTGGAGGGCGTGGGCCACTTCCCGCACGAGGAACAACCCACGATGTTCACCGAGGAACTTCTGGGCTGGCTGAAGGATCCGGAACCGGAACGTTGAAGTTCCGGCGCTGAACTTCCACAATGGTTTCGGGCCTTCTTGTGTAATTTTGCCAGGGATATCCGACACTTCCGTACAGATCGCCTCGATGGTCTCCGGGAGGCATTTCCGGCCCGCCGAAGCGGGGCGATTACGCCGTCGGTGACCCGGGTAGGCGCCCCCCTATGAGCCGGACGTACAACGCTCCGAGCATGGCGGCGGGGGCCGGGGACACCCGGTCGGAGACGGCAGAGACCCTCATGGTTGAGATCGGCACCACTGGCACTCACGGGTTCGAACACACGCGAGGGGCGCCGGTCGGCGCGGTTGCCGACCGGGGGGATCATTTCCCGGGACTGATGGGGATATTGCGCCGACGAGCACGTTGGTTGACGTTGCGGCTGCGCTCCCCACGCTGACGCTTCGACGCGGCTCGACACCGGGCCGCGTCGCGGTACCGCTTTCCCGCGGGTGAGTTCTTCGTATTCGCCGAACGATTGCTTCTTTTCGTTTTCAGGCGAATGCGCCGAACCACAAAAGGGCGACGGTGGCGATCATCATCACCGGCACCAGGACGAGCGTCTCCAGACGATTCCCGGTCCGGCCGACGATCGCCAGCTCGAAGCGGGTGCCCAGCGGCCAGAGCAGCGGTATCCCCTGCCTGGTGAGGAAGTCGCCGAGCAGGTGCGCGACACAGCCGAGCACGATCACCATGGGCAACCAGTCGGGTGCGGACGGCATCCAGTGGTCGACCACCGCCGTACCGCCACCGGCGAGCGCGACGATGGTGATCCAGGACGCCGGGCCCTTGCCCGGCGGACACACGTTCAGCGCGCGCAACCCCAGCGCGAGCAGCACGAAGACCATGGTGAGGGTGAACGGCCGACCCAGGTGTTGCACGCCCTGCCAGGTCAGCAGTCCGGCCACCAGGACGAAGGCGATCGAGTGGGTGGCGTGCCGATGCCCGCCGGACACCTTGGCCACGCCCGAGCACAACGCGCGCGAGAGTGGGCCGAGGAAGTTGGCGATCGTGCCGTTGTGGTGGTCGAGGTCGGGCAGCAGCGCCGCACCCGCGGTCAGGAGGGTGCCGATCACGATCTCGGCCCCGGACAGGTGGTTGTGCCACAGGTGTTGCGGCAGGACCGGCGCCGTCGCGGCGAACACCAGTGCCCCGCTGACCGCGTGCGAATGCCCGAGCATTCCCCCACCCCACCCTGCCGGTTGGCACCGTTGGCGGTGCTGCTCGCACGTCTGCCCGAACGGGCGTCGAACATGCGTCACATGGCGCAACTCTGGGTGTCCACCGGGCGGTCGCCGACCGCGCCCGCCTCGGCGTCGGCGCGCACCTCCTCGACGGTGAGCGCGTAGCCGGTGGACTCGTCGTCGAGCGACTTGGCGAAGATCACCCCGGCGACCTTGCCGCCGGGCGAGATCAGCGGTCCGCCGGAGTTGCCCTGGCGGACCTTGGCGTACAGCGAGTACACGTCGCGACTGACCGTGCCCCGCTTGTAGATGTCCGGTCCGCCGGCCTGGATCCGGGCCCGGACCCGGGCGGGTTCGACGTGGAAGGCGCCGTTCTCCGGGAAGCCGACCACGATCGCGTCCGCGCCGCTCTCCACCTTCGGCTCGAACTGCAACGGAGTGGCCTTGAGACCGGGCACCTTGAGCACCGCGATGTCGCGCTTCCAGTCGTAGAGCACCACTTCGGCCTGGTACTCCCGCCCCTCGCCGCCGATCTGCACGGTCGGCTTCTTGACGCCGCCGACCACGTGCGCGTTCGTCATCACCCGCTGCGGGGCGTAGACGAAGCCGGAGCCCTCGATCACCTTGCCGCAACTCTTCGCGGTGCCGACGATCTTGACGATGCTGTTGCGACTCTCCTGGACGGCGGGCATCGACAACAGCTTGGGGTCCGGCGGCGGGACCTGCGGGATGTCCTCGCGTACGAACGGGCTGAAGACCTGCGGGAAGCCGTTGCGGTCGAGCAGGTTGCCGAACGAGGAGAACCACGTGTCGGCCCCCTGCGGCAACACCCTCTGCACCCCGCCCAGCACCTGGGACGAGCGCACCTCGCGCGAGATGGTGGGCATCGAGGCGCCCGCGACCGAGGAACCGATCAGCCACACCACGATCAACAGCGCGCACACGCTCACGATCGAGCCGCCGGCCGCGTCCACCAGCCGCGCGGGCCGCCAGGTGAGATGCCGGCGCAGTCGGTTGCCCGCCGCGGTGGTCAGCGCCTGGAGCGCGGTGGCCAACACGAGCACGACGCAGATCGCCGCGATCGAGGGGCCCAACCCCGGCTCGAAGCGGTCGAGCAGCGACGGCACGAGCCACATGCCGAGCACGCCGCCGCCGATGAAGCCCAGGAAGGAGAGCACACCGACGATGAAGCCCTGCCGGTATCCGGAGATGGCGAAGGCCACCGCGGCGGCGAGCAGCAACAGGTCCAGGACATTCACGGGCTCACGTTCTCATGTACGAGCCCACGCTGTCCGCCGCCGTGCCGGTTCGTCGAACACCGGTGACACGGCTGTACAGAGCCGATGTTGACGCTCCGTCAGCCCGGCCGCGGCACCGGACGCGGCGACGGGCCGACGGCCGCGTCCCAGTTCAGTCCCGCACGTGGGGCTCGGAGGCGGTCTCCTCGTAGCGGTCGAAGCCGCGCCGGGCCAACCGGGCCTCGGTCTCGGACAGGGTGACCTCGCGCCGGTCGTCCCACGGCCGCTCCCAGCCGGTGTGGTGCAGCACCCGGTCGATCAGCCCCGCGGTGAAGCCCCAGACCATCATGTCGTGCACCAGGAACGCCGGACCCAGGTGACCGCCGGGGTGGCGCAGCCGGGCCCGGTTGGCCGGGTCGGCCAAATCGGCGATCGACACCCGCATCACCCGGGCGACCTCCTCGGGCGCTCCCGGGGCCACCTCGCTCTCGCGGTGCCACCACGCGAGCACGGGGGTGACCACGAAGTCGCTCACCGGGATGTACAGATCGGGCAACCGGCCGAAGATCCGCACACCGGCGGGGTCCAGCCCGACCTCCTCCTGTGCCTCGCGCAACGCGGTCCCCTCCGGGCCGTCGTCGTCCGGGTCCACCGAGCCGCCGGGGAACGCGGCCTGGCCCGCGTGCGAGCGCAGCGTCAGCGCACGCTGGAGCAGCAGCAGGTCCGGGCCGTCGGGTCCCTCGCCGAACAGGATCAGCACCGCGGAGCGTCGACCGCCCTGGGCGGGGGGCAGGAAGCGGCTCAGTTGCTCGGGGCTGATCGACGCGGCGGTGCGCGCGACCGGGCGCAGCCATTCCGGTAGATCGGCTTCGGCCCAGGTCTGGATCCCGGTCCCGGTCTGAGTCACCCGGCGTCCCCCTCGTCTTTCGGTACGTTCCTCGCCGCGTCGACCGGCACCGCGAGCACCGGCAGGGCGGGCGGTTTGAGCCGTTGGCCGGGCTGCCCGGCCATCTCGTACTTGAGCAGCGCCGCGGCCTTGATCGGATCCGTCTCGCCCTCGCCGTACGCCGGACACAGCGGTGCGATGGCGCACGCCCCGCAGGCCGGGCGGCGGGCGTGGCACACCCGGCGGCCGTGGAAGATCACCCGGTGCGAGAGCAGGGTCAGGTCCCTGCGCGGGAAGAGCGCCCCGACCTCCTGCTCGACCTTGACCGGATCCTCGTCCTTGGTCCAGCCGAATCGCCGGGCCAGCCGGCCGAAGTGGGTGTCGACGGTGATGCCGGGGACGTCGAAGACCTCGCCGAGCACCACGTTGGCGGTCTTGCGTCCCACTCCCGGCAGGGTGACCAGGTCGGCGAGCTTGCCCGGCACCTCGCCGTCGTAGCGCTCCAAAAGCGCCTGGGACAGGCCCTGGACCGAGCGCGTCTTGGCCCGGAAGAACCCGGTCGGCTGAATGATCGCCTCCAGCTCGGCCGGCTCCGCGGCGGCCATCGCGGCGGCGTCGGGGAAGCGGGCGAACAGTGCCGGGGTGACCGTGTTGACCCGTCGGTCGGTGGTCTGCGCGGACAACACCACGGCGACCAGGAGCTGGAACGCGGTGCCGTAGTCGAGTTCGCAGTGCGCACCCGGGTATATCTCGCCCAGCTCGCGATTGATCCGGCGCGCGCGGCGCACCAGAGCGAGATGGGACTCGGTTTTCACGACCTTCGCGGCAGCCCGCGACCTGCGCGGTGCGGGCTCCGTCACGTTGCTGGACACCCGGCCAGAGTACGCAGATGTGTGGGGACTACGGTCGAGCAGTCCGCACACGCTTGATCACAGGAGCGACATGTCCGGTTACTGCGGATCCGCCCGTTCGTGATCCAGGCCACCCCGCGTAATGATTGCGGGTACCGGTGCGTCAGACTGTGACCGATCGCACTGTTTGACCGCTCGGCTTCATTGGTGTCGACCAGGCCGGCCTAGGAGGAACCTCGTGGACGACGTTTTGCAGCGGGCTCCGCTGTTCGCGGCGCTCGAAGATGAGGACGCCGCCGAGCTGCGGGCCTCCATGACGGAGGTCGCGCTCGAGCGCGGGGACTCGCTCTTCCACGAGGGCGACCCGGGTGACCGGCTGTACGTGGTGATCGAGGGCAAGATCAAGCTGCATCGCAGCTCCAACGACGGTCGCGAGAACATGCTCGCGGTGCTCGGCCCGGGCGAGATGTTCGGCGAGTTGTCGTTGTTCGACCCCGGACCGCGTACGGCGACCGCGACCGCGCTCACCGACGTGCGGCTGCTCGGCCTGGGCCACTCCGACCTGCAGCCCTGGCTGACCGGTCGGCCCAAGGTCGCCGCGGCACTGCTTCGGGCGATAGCCCGTCGGCTGCGGCGGACCAACGAGAGCCTGGGCGACCTGGTCTTCTCCGACGTCCCCGGCCGGGTGGCCAAGGCGCTGTTGGACCTGTCCCGCCGATTCGGGGTGCCGGCCGACGAGGGCATCCACGTCGCGCACGACCTCACCCAGGAGGAGCTGGCCCAGTTGGTCGGCGCCTCGCGGGAGACGGTCAACAAGGCGCTGGCCGACTTCGCCAGCCGGGGTTGGCTGCGGCTGGAGGCGCGTGCGGTGGTCCTGATGGACGTCGAGCGGTTGTCGCGCCGCTCGCGGTGACACGTCGCGAACGGATGAACCGATGATGCGGGGCCCGCCGGTCGGCGGGCCCCGCGTCATGTTCCGGCGAGGTTTTCCGACGTCGGTCCCAGGCGTCCGGTTCCGACGTCGGTCTCAGGCGTCCGCGTGCTCGGCCAGGTATTCGAGCTGGGCTCGGACCGACATCTCGGCGGCCCACCACAGTCCTCGGTCCACGTGCGCGTAGACCCGCTCCACCACGTCCTGGGCGGTCTTGTCGCCGGCGGCGACCGCGGCCCGCACCTGGGCCAGTCGGTCCGCCCGGTGCGAGAGGTAGAAGTCGAGCACGCCGGCCGCGTCGTCCAGGATCGGGCCGTGCGCGGGCAGTACGGCGGTGATCTCGCCGGATTCGGCGAGCGCGCGCAACCGGCGCAGCGAGTCCAGGTAGTCGCCGAGTCGCCCGTCCGGGTGCGCGACCACCGTGGTGCCCCGGCCGAGCACGGTGTCGCCGGTGACCACGAAGCGGTCCTCGGCCACCAGGAAACACACCGAGTCACCCGAATGGCCGGGGGTGACCAGCACCCGCAGGTCCAGTCCGCCGTCGTCGATCACCTGGCCGTCGACCAGGCCCTCGCCGCCGTAGCGCCACTGTGGGTCGACCGAGTGCACGACGGCGTTGGTGAGCGCCTTGAGGCCGGCCACACCGGCCGAGTGGTCGAGGTGGCCGTGGGTGAGCAGGATCCGGCTCACCCGGCGGCCGTCCGCCTCGACCGCGGCGACGATCGCGCGCAGGTGACCCTCGTCGTCGGGCCCCGGGTCGATCACCACGGCGGTATCCGCGCCGGGCTCGGCCACGATCCAGGTGTTGGTGCCGTCCAACGACATCGCGCTCGGGTTCGGCGCGAGCAGACACGTCACCCGTGGGCTCGCGGGTCCGCCGATGCTCTCCCGGGGATTGCCGGGCAGGGGCTGTGTGTTCATGGTCGCCATCCTGTACCTCGGTACCGGTGCCTCGATCGCCCGGGGCCGATCCGGGCCCTGTGCGCGGACCGTCCCCGAGTCGTGCGCGGGGTCTCAGCGCAAACCGAACGGGTCCGCGATACCGGGCCATTCGAGCACGAGGCGGTCTCCCTCGAATCGGCCCTGCGCCATGATCGGGGTGATCTTTCGGTCCTGCGCGGCGGCCAGCGCCGCCGCCGGGTCGGCGAGCTCCGCGAGGTGGCGCAACGTGTCGATGGTGGGCGGCAACATCGCCATGTCCTGCGCCCGGTGCTGTTCCAGCGCGTCGGCGGGGCGGGCCCAGGTGACCCGGTCGGCCTCGCCGGAGACGTCCCGGGTGCGCTGGCCGGTGGGCAGGGCCGCGACGAAGAACCAGGTGTCGTAGCGCCGGTCCTCGAACTCCGGGGTGATCCAGCGCGCCCACGCGCCCAGCAGATCGGAGCGCAGCACCAGGTCGCGGCGCTCCAGGAACTCGGTCAGCGTCTGCTCGCGCGCCACCAGTGCCGCACGGTCCGCCTCCCAGTCCGCGCCGGTGGTGTCGGAGACGATCGTGCTGGGGTCGGGCCCGGCGAGCAGCACGCCGGACTCCTCGAAGGTCTCGCGCACAGCCGCGCAGACGATCGCGCGGGCCTCGGCGACGCCGGTGCCCAGGCGTTCGGCCCACACCTCGGGTGCGGGTCCGGCCCAGGCCACCGAGTGGTCCGCGTCGCGCGGGTCGACGCCGCCGCCGGGGAACGCGTACATCCCGGCCGCGAACTTCATCGTGGTGTGCCGGCGGAGCAGATACGCCTCGACGCCACCGGGACCATCGCGCAGCAGCACCACGGTCGCCGCGCGACGCGGGGCGACCGGCTGTGCCTCGCCGGCGATGATCGCGCGGGCCCGCTCGGCCCAGGACGCGGGCATGCCCGACTGGGCGTTTCCGGCTTGCGTACTCCCCGTTTCGACCATGCGCGGGATCGTACGCCTGACCGTGTCAAGTTCCACCCCTCACCCCCGAAAACGATCGGACCCGACCCGAAAGGGGCGGGTCCGATCATCCTGGTGGCCGAATCGGTGGTTTGCTCAGACCACCTCGACGAGGATCTCCACCTCGACCGGGGCGTCCAGCGGCAACACGGCCACGCCGACCGCGCTGCGGGCGTGCCGTCCGGCCTCGCCGAAGACCTCGCCGAGCAGTTCGCTGGCGCCGTTGATCACACCGGGCTGGCCGGTGAAGTCCGGGGCGCTGGCCACGAAGCCGACCACCTTGACCACCCGGCGCACCAGCGACAGGTCGCCCAGCTCGGACTTGACCGCCGCGAGCGCGTTCAGCGCGCACTGCCGGGCGAGGTCCTTGGCCTCCTCGGCGGTGACCTCGGCGCCGACCTTGCCGGTCGCGGGCAGCTTGCCCTCGATCATCGGCAACTGGCCGGAGGTGTGGATGTAGTTGCCGGTGCGGATCGCCGGCACGTAGGCGGCGACCGGGGGCACCACGCCGGGCAGGGTCAGGCCCAGCTCGGTGAGCCGCTGTTCGGGGTGTACCTCGCTCACTGGGCGGCCCCCTGCTTCGCGCGCTTCATGTAGGCCACCAGGCTCTCCGGGTTGGGACCCGGCACGACCTGCACCAGTTCCCAGCCGTCGTCGCCCCAGTTGTCCAGGATCTGCTTGGTCGCGTGCACCAGCAGGGGGACGGTCACGTATTCCCACTTCGTCATGTGTGCAGACTTTAGACGGACACGTCGGGCGGTTCGACGGGGCGCCACGCCACCGGCGAGGACAACACCATCGTGCTGGACGGTTTCCCGTGCTCGGCGAGCCGGTCGATCAGCACCTGGAAGTCGGCCATGCTGGCCACCGCGACCATCAGCAGGCAACACGCGTCACCGGTGACCCGGTGCACCTGGAGCACCTCGGGCCAGTCGCGCACGGTGTCCGCGTCGCGGCGCAGCAGGCAGCCCGGGCCGTAGCAATTCATCCGGACCAGCGCCACCACCCCACGCCCGGCCGCAGCCGGGTCCACGTGCGCGTGGTAGCCGGTGATCACGCCCGCGTGTTCGAGCCGGCGCACCCGGGTGGCCACCGCGGGCGCGGAGAGGTTGATCCGTCGGGACAGCTCGTTGAGCGACACCCGGGCGTCGAGCTGTAGTTCGGCGAGCAATCTGCGGTCGATCGCGTCCATACGCAGCCTCCGTTGTCGATCGTGAGGAGATGCCCCCGGATACCTTGCGAGCGTAAACCGAACCGGCCCTTCCGATGCCCGACACCCATTCCCAACCGAATGGTCGAACGATTCCATATGGGCACTCCCCGACCGGCCCCTTCCGGCGCACCGGCGGGACGGGCCGGAGAGGTGCTCTGCGATGACGGTCGACGAACGAACGCCCCGAGCCGAACCGGCCGGCGGGTGCCCGATGGCCGGCCCGCACCAGGACTTCGGCGACGCGGTCGCGCCGCCGTACGCGGACTACGTACAACTCGACCGACTGCTGTCCCTCCAGCACACCCGCACCGACGTGCCCGCCGAGTTGTCCTTCCTGATCTCCTCCCAGGTGATGGAACTGCTGTTCGCGCTGCTGCGGCAGGAGTGGACGACCGCGGGCGAGCGGCTGGACGCGGACGACCTGCCCGGCGCGATCGGCACCCTGCGGCGCAGCAGCCGCGAGTTGGACGTGCTGGTGTCCACGTGGGACCTGCTCGCCACGCTCACCCCCGGCGAGTTCGGCGCGTTCCGAGAGGCGCTCGGCGAGGCGTCCGGCTTCCAGTCGCATCTGTACCGGCACCTGGAGTTCCTGCTCGGGATCAAGCGCGCCGGCGTGCTGCGGCCCTACACCGGCTCCCCGCGGGTGCACGCCGAACTGGCCCGCTCGTTGCGTGCGCCGAGCCTGTACGACCACGCGCTGGGCGTGCTCGCCCGCCGCGGTCTGTACACCCCGGAACGCGGCGCGGACCCGAGCCGGCCGTACCAACCGTCCGAGGATGTCGAGCGCGCGTGGGCGCGCGCGTACACCGATGCCCTGCCCGACCTGGTCGAACTCGGCGAGACGCTCACCGACATCTCCGAGCGCTGGACCCGCTGGCGTGAGCGGCATCTGGCCGCCACACTGCGAGCGCTGGGAAATCGGCCGGGCACGGGTGGCTCGGCCGGAGCGTCTTGGTTGGAGCAGACCGTACGCGTGCGCGTTTTTCCCGAATTGTGGACCATGCGCACCTTGGTCGAACCATCGAAGGTCTGAGTTCATCGAAAGATGGGTGAAGCATGTCCGATTCCATGTCGAACACGGCCGCCGGCGATTCGTCGGGCCACTTCCCGACCGGTCGTCTCGGGGCCGATCGGGTCACCGAAGCCGCCAAGCTGGACGCGGCGGACCCGCTGGCGCACGTGCGCGAGCGTTTCCTGCTGCCGGCCGGCGTGATCTACCTCGACGGCAACTCGCTCGGCGCGCTGCCGGCCGCCGTACCCGAGGCGCTGAACGACGCGGTGCACCGCCAATGGGGTACCGACCTGATCCGTTCCTGGAACGCCAACGACTGGTGGAGCGCCCCCGCGCGGATCGGCGACCGGATCGGCGCCCTGATCGGCGCCGCGCCCGGCCGGGTGGTGTGCGGCGACTCGACGTCGGTGCAGATCTTCAACGCGGTCGCCGGGGCGTTGCGGCTGCGTCCGGGACGGACCGTGGTGCTGGCCGACCCGGACAGCTTCCCCACCGACCTCTACCTGGCCGACTCGATCGCGAAGCTGCTCGGCGCCCAGGTGCGCCGGGTCCCGGTCGGCGAGGTCGAGGAGGTGCTGCGCGCGGACGGCGCCACGATCGCGGTGATCGCGTACAACCACGTCGACTACCGCAGCGGCGAACTGCGCGACCTGCCCGGCCTGACCGCCGCCGCGCACGCCGCGGGCGCGCTGGCGCTGTGGGACCTGTGCCACTCGGCGGGCGCCTTCCCGATCGACCTGGACGCGCACGAGGTCGACCTCGCCGTCGGGTGCGGCTACAAGTACCTGTCCGGCGGGCCCGGCGCGCCGGCGTTCGTCTATGTGGCCGAGCGGCACATCGCCGACTTCGCGCCCGCGCTGACCGGCTGGCACGGGCACGCGAACCCGTTCGGGATGGAACCCGGCTACACACCCGCGGCGGGCATCGAGCGGGCCCGGATCGGCACCCCGCCGCTGTTGTCGATGCTTGCGCTGGAGGCCGCGCTGAGCGCCTACGACGGCGTGTCGATGGCGGACGTGCGGGCCAAGGGCCTGGCGCTGACCGACCTGTTCATCGCCTGCGTCGGCGACCTGGGCCTGGAGACGCTGACCCCGATCGAGCACGCCCGGCGCGGCAGCCAGGTCGCGGTGCGCCATCCGGAGCCGCACGCGGTGATGGCGGCGCTGATCGACCGGGGCGTGATCGGCGACGTGCGACCGCCGGACGTGCTGCGCTTCGGCTTCAACCCGCTGTATGTCGGCTACGCCGATGTGGTCGAGTCCGTGCGCGTCCTCGGCGACATCCTGGAGACGGGGGCGTACCGGGACGCGCGCTACGCCGTTCGGGCGACGGTGACGTGACGCGGGTCACCACGGGGGGATCACCTCCGACCGGGCGGGGAGCGGGTGGTTAGGCTCGACTCGTGAGTTTGGGTGCGCGGTCACACGGATCCGGTAACGCCTCGGCTGCGGCCGGATGGCGCAAGCCTTCGAGGGCAGGGATCCGGGCATGCCGACCACCCGAGACGATCGTCGCGCCGCACCGCCCGACCGCGACCGCCGGACGGACGCCATGAGCACCTCCACCACGGCGGGCGCACGCACGACCGACGGCGACGCCGATTGGGAAGGCGTGCGCCTGCACGTGGTCAGCGGCAAGGGCGGCACCGGCAAGACCACCGTGGCCGCCGCGCTCGCGCTGGCGCTGGCCTCGGGTGGGCGGCGCACCCTTCTGGTCGAGGTGGAGGGGCGGCAGGGCATCGCCCAGCTCTTCGACTGTCCGCATCTGCCCTACGAGGACCGCAAGATCGCGGTCGCGCCGGGCGGCGGCGAGGTGTACGCACTGGCGATCGACCCGGAAGAGGCGCTGCTCGAATACCTCGACATGTTCTACCACCTGGGCCGGGCCGGAAAGGGCCTGAAGAAGCTCGGGGCGATCGACTTCGCGACCACCATCGCGCCGGGCCTGCGCGACGTGTTGTTGACCGGCAAGGCGTGCGAGTCGGCCCGCCGGCGCGCACACGGGCAATTCGCCTACGACGCGGTGGTGATGGACGCGCCGCCCACCGGCCGCATCGCGCGGTTCCTCAACGTCAACACCGAGGTGGCCGGGCTGGCCCGATTCGGCCCGATCCACACCCAGGCCGAGGCGGTGATGGGGGTGATCCGCTCGCCGCAGACCGCGGTGCACCTGGTCACCCTGCTGGAGGAGATGCCGGTCCAGGAAACCGTGGACGGCGTCACCGAGTTGCGCGACTCGGGCCTGCCCACCGGCGGCGTGGTGATCAACATGGCCCGACCGCCGCTCCAGGCCGAGGACGAGAGCGACACCGGGCAACGGCTGACGCCCGAACTGCTGGAGGCCGGTCTGATCGCCGGCGGCATCAAGCCCACCCGGCCGCTGATCTCCTCGCTGCTGGCCGAGGCCGACGAGCACGCGAGTCGGATCGAGCTGGAGAGCACGGGCCGCGCCCTGGTCCGCGGCCTGGACCTGCCGGTCTACGAACTGCCGCTGTTGGCCGACGGGATGGATCTGGGCGGTCTGTACCGCCTCGCCGAGGCGCTGCGCGAGCAGGGGATGGCATGAACAGGCTGGAGATCGACGAGCTGATCGACGACCCGGGCACCCGCATCCTGGTGTGCTGCGGCTCCGGCGGCGTCGGCAAGACCACCACGGCCGCGGCCCTGGGACTGCGCGCGGCCGAACGCGGTCGGGACGTGGTGGTGCTGACCATCGACCCGGCGCGCCGGCTGGCCCAGTCGATGGGCCTGAGCGAGTTGGACAACACGCCCCGCCGGGTCGTCGACGTGGACGAGACCAAGGGCGGCAGCCTGCACGCGATGATGCTCGACATGAAGCGCACGTTCGACGAGATCGTCGAGCAACACGCCGACCCCGAGCGCGCGCAGCAGATCCTGGACAACCCCTTCTACCAGTCGTTGTCCTCCAGCTTCGCCGGCACGCAGGAATACATGGCGATGGAGAAGCTGGGCCAGTTGCACGCGACCGGCGAGTGGGACCTGATCGTGGTGGACACCCCACCGAGCCGGTCCGCGCTCGACTTCCTCGACGCCCCCCAGCGGCTGGGCTCGTTCCTGGACGGCCGGCTGATCCGCATACTCTCGGCCCCCGCGAAGGTCGGCGGGCGCGGTGCGCTCAAGTTCCTGTCCGCGGGCATGGGTTTGATGACCGGCGCGCTGAGCAAGGTGGTCGGCACCCATCTGCTGACCGACATCCAGACCTTCGTGGCCGCGCTCGACACCACCTTTGGCGGGTTCCGCAAGCGCGCGGACGCGACCTACAAGCTGCTCCAGGCCCGCGGCACCTCGTTCCTGGTGGTCGCCGCGCCGGAGAAGGACGCGCTGCGCGAGGCCGCGTACTTCGTCGACCGGCTGGGCACCGAGCGCATGCCGCTGGCCGGGCTGGTGCTCAACCGCGTGCACGCCACGCGGGCGGGCCGACTGTCCGCGGAACGCAGCCTGGCCGCGGCCGAGGCGCTGACCGAACAGGCGGAGCAGGACGAGGTCGATCCGGTCGGGTCCGCGTCGCACCCCGCGGACCTGCGCCTGGTCGCGGGGCTGCTCACGCTGCACGCCGAACGGCTGCGGGTGATCGACCGGGAGGAGCGGATGCGTACCCGCTTCACCTCGATCCACCCCGAGGTGCGGGTGGCCGAGGTCCCGGCGTTGCCCGGTGACGTGCACGACCTGGCAGGTCTGCGGGTGATCGGCGAGAGCCTGGGCGCGGGCTGAGCGCGTGGTCGGATCGCGAGCCGCCGGTCGGCGGGACGCGTTCGGGACGGGTCCGGGACCCGCGCGACGGCGGGCGGCCGGCACCTGATCCCTCGCCGGCCCGCCGGGACCCGGGCCTGACTCCCGGCCCCGGCGGGTGATGACGACTCGAACGTGGTGGTGTTCGGCTGCCTGTCGACACGTGTTCAGCGCGCGGCGCGCTCAGCCGGCAACCCGAAACTCCTCGTCTCCGTGGATGTCGCGCTCGTACTCCTCGCGCGCGGTCTCCAACAGCCGACGCCAGGACGTGATCATCGGCCGGCGACGAAGCAGCGCGCGCCGCTCCCGCTCGGTCATGCCGCCCCAGACGCCGAACTCCACTCGATTGTCCAGCGCGTCCGCCAGGCACTCGGTGCGGACCGGACACCCGGTGCACACTGCCTTGGCGCGATTCTGCGCCGCCCCCTGCACGAACAGCTCATCCGGATCGGTACTCCGGCAGGCGGCCTGCGTGCTCCAGTCGGTAACCCAGCTCATGCTGGTGCCGTCCTCTCCCGATTTTCGAGGCTCCCCCAACGGCGGCGAAGGGAATTCCCGACGCCAAGCAGGACGGTACGAAACCCTGGGCACGCGCAACAGCCCCTGCGCGGGCAGTCATCGATGGCCCGGAAGGACTATGCGCAAATATGGACCCACCCGTCCGGGTGAATGCTCTTGCGTTTCCGGTCACGGCTTCACTCAGAAGGAGGCACGCCGGCGGCACGAAGCTCGGCAGCAAGACCCGACATCCGGCCTCATTCACTCTAAAGAGTGAAATGCCTACTGACACGGATCCCCCGGCTGCTCCGCCAGCTTAGGCGAAGTCCCTTCCCCGCGTAGGGTGTTTGGCCACGTAGGCTGTCGCCCATGGCCCGAACTTCCTCCGGCTCGGCCCGCCCGAAAAGCGGCTCGTCCGGCCCACGATCCCCGCTGGGCTTCGTGGGCCGCTTCGCCGCCTTCGTGGGTGCGAGCATCCTCGCCGGTGCCCTGGTCGCGGGAATCGCGCTGCCGTTCGTGGGCGGCTTCGGCCTGTCCGCGAAGGCGGCGTCGGAAAACTTCGACGACCTGCCCGGTGACCTGGATCAACCGTTCCTGTCGCAGCCGTCGTACATCCTCGACTCCGAGGGCAACCAGCTCGCGATGGTCTACGACCGGTATCGCATCCTGGTGAACTACGACCAGATCTCACCGATCATGCGTCAGGCGATCGTGGCGATCGAGGACTCGCGCTTCTACGAGCACGGTCCGATCGACCTCAAGGGCACGCTGCGCGCCCTGATGCGCAACCAGCAGTCGGGTGGCAGCGGATCCAAGCAGGGCGGTTCCAGCCTGACCCAGCAGTACGTGAAGAACATCTTCGTGGAGGAGGCCGGCAACGACCCGGCCAAGGTGGCCAAGGCACAGGCCCAGGAGATCTCCCGCAAGATCAAGGAGCTGAAGTACGCGATCGGCCTGGAACAGCGGCTGTCCAAGGACGAGATCCTGACCAGGTATCTCAACATCACCTTCTTCGGCCGCCAGGCGTACGGCGTGGAAGCCGCGTCGCAGCGCTACTTCAGCAAGCACGCCAAGGATCTGACCCTGCCCGAGGCGGCCACCCTGGCCGGCGTGGTGCAGGCCCCTTCGGCGTTCGACCCGATCGGCTATCCGAAGGCCGCCCGGGAACGCCGCAACATCGTGTTGCAGCGCATGGCCGAGGTGAAGGTCATCTCGCAGGTCGAGGCCGACGCGGCCAAGGCCACCGAACTGAACCTGAAGACCCAGCCGCTGCCCAACGGCTGCATCACCGCCGACCAGATCGACGGTGCCGCGTTCTTCTGCGACTACGTCGAACGGGTGGTCAAGAACGATCCGGCCTTCGGCGCGAATCGGGAGGAACGCGACAAGATGTGGCGTGAGGGTGGCCTGCGGATCACCACCACGTTGGACCGAAAGGCCCAGAAGGCGGCCTACACCGCCGCAACCAAGGGTGTACTGCAAAAGGACCCGGTCGCCGACGCGGTCGTGATGGTCGAACCGGGCACCGGCCGGATCAAGGCGATGGCGCAGAGTCGGCCGTACGGCTTCGGCGACTACGAGACCACCCTGAACTACTCGGTCGACCACTCCATGGGCGGCTCGACGTACGGCTTCCAGACCGGGTCGACCTTCAAGCCGATCACCGCCGCGGCGGCGCTGGAGAACGGGATGAAGGTCGATCAGGAGTATTCGACCGAAGCCCAGATGGACATGCGGAAGGAGAAGTTCCGCACGTGTGACAAGCCGACTTCGCCGGACCCCTCGTTCAAGGTGAACAACGAGAGCACGAGCGAGGTCGGCACCTGGAACATGCAGACCGCACTGGAGAAGTCGATCAACACGTACTTCGTCCTGTTGTCCAAGGACGTGGGGCTGTGTCCGATCGCGACGCTGGCGGATCAGCTCGGGGTGCACTCGGGCGACGGCAAGGCACTGCAGCAGGTGGGCAGCATGACGCTCGGCTCCAACACGGTGGCACCGCTGAACATGGCCGCCGCGTATGCCGCGTTCGCCAGCCGTGGCGTCTACTGCTCGCCGGTCGCGGTCACCGAGGTGGCCAAGCTCGACGGCACCAAGTTGTCCGTCCCCCAGGCGGGCTGCAAGCAGGTGATGAAGCAGAGCACCGCGGACACGATCAACGCCCTGCTGGAGGGTGTGGTCGAGGACGGCACCGGAACCCAGGCCGGCCTCAAGGATCGCGACAACGCGGGCAAGACCGGCACCACCGACTACCGCAAGGCCGCCTGGTTCGTCGGCTACACGCCGAACATGTCCACGGCGGTGTGGGTCGGCGGCGCCAAGGACGACGTCAAGATGTTCGACATCACCATCGCCGGCGTCACGCACGACAAGGTCTACGGCGGACAGGTACCGGGGCCGATCTGGAAGAGCGCCATGAACGGGGCGCTCAAGGGCCTGGACTCGCCGAGGTTCGTCGACCCGCCCTCGGGCACGATCCCCTCGAAGCCGGACCCGAACAAGAAGCCGACGGACGGCAAGCCGCGGGACCGGGACCAGAACCGGCCGCCGAACGGCGGCAGCACCACACGACCGCAGTGGCCGCCGGTGACCACGCCGCCGCGCACCACGCCGCCGCCGGGCGGCGGCACCACCAAGCCGCCGGAGACTCCGCGACCGGGTCATTCGTGGCCGCCGATCGGGGGCTGGCCCGGGGGTGATGACGGGTGACGGGTGACGGGTGACGGGGTCGTGCGGATCTCGTCGATCCTGCCTACCCCGTGACGAATGACTGTGGCGGTGCCCCCTGTTTCTTGGGGAGCACCGCCACAGTCATTCGTGGAGCAGGTCGGGCCGGGTGGGCCCGAGGGCACCAGGGGTGGGCGTCAGACGCCGAGCTGGCTCTTGATCTCGGCGGCGATCCGGCCGCCCTCGGCCTTGTCGCCGACCTTGGGACGAACCACCTTCATCACCTGGCCCATCGCCTGCGGACCGCTCGCCCCGGTCTGCGCGATGGCGTCCGCGACGATCACCTTGAGCTCGTCGTCGGACAGTTGCGCCGGCAGGTAGGCCGCGAGGACCTCGCCCTCGGCACGCTCGCGCGCGGCGGACTCGGTCCGGCCGCCGTTCTCGAAGGCTTCGGCGGCCTCCCGGCGCTTCTTCGCCTCGCGCACGATGACCTTGACGACCTCGTCGTCGGACAGCTCGCGGGCGGTCTTGCCCGCGACCTCCTCGTTGGTGATCGCGGTCAGGGTGAGGCGCAGCGTCGAGGAGACCAGTTCGTCACGGGACCGGATGGCCTCGGTGAGGTCGCTCTGCAAACGGCTCTTGAAGGTGCTCATGCGCTCAAGTGTCGCAGCCGCGGGTGTGCGGCCGTACCGAATTACCCGGGCGTGCGGCGCACCGGTCCGGCGGCGGCCGGGTAATTCGGGCGGATCCGGGCGGTCCGGCCGCGCCGTCGCACGAAGTCCCGCGCGGCACCGGGCAGGACCCGCCGTACCGCCTCCAGGAGTCCGCCCGCCGGCCTCGCGGAGTCCGGTTCACCCGCCCCGCGGGGTCGTCCGCGACACCGAGACTGCCGACGACCGGCCGGTTCTGCCAGCATGGAGGGATGCGACCGCGTTCAGCCTTCCCCCTTGCCGTTGCCGTCACCGGGGCCGCCTGCCTCACCTATGCGGCGGCCTACGAGGCCCGTTCGTTCCGTCTGCGCCGGGTGGAGGTGCCGGTATTGCCACGCGGGGCGCGGCCGGTACGGATCCTTCAGGTGTCCGACATCCACATGGTCTCCGGCCAACGCCGCAAACAGGAGTGGCTGCGTCGACTCGACGCGCTGCACCCCGACTTCGTGCTGAACACCGGCGACAACCTCTCCGATCCGGACGCCGTACCCGAGACGCTGGACGCGCTGGGCCCGCTGCTCGGCCGCCCGGGGGCGTACGTATTCGGATCCAACGACTACTACGGCCCGCGCCCCAAGGACCCCACCGGCTACCTCCGCCGCGACGACGGCACCCGCCGACTCGGCCCCGAGAACCCGTGGACCGACCTGCGCGACGGCTTCGCCACGGCCGGCTGGGAAAACCTCAACAACGCCCGAGGCCGACTCAAGGTGGACGGCCTGGAGATCGAGCTGGTCGGCCTGGACGACCCGCACATCGACCGCGACCGCTACGAACAGGTGGCCGGCGGCCCCGACCCGGCTGCGGACATCTCCCTCGCCGTCGTACACGCCCCGTACCTGCGCGCCCTCGACGCCTTCACCGCCGAGGGCTACCCCCTGGTGATCGCCGGCCACACCCACGGCGGCCAGGTCTGCGTCCCCTTCTACGGCGCCCTCACCACGAACTGCGACCTCGACCGCAAACGCGCCAAGGGCCTGTCCAGGCACACCTCCGCCGACCGCGAGTCCTACCTCCACGTCTCCGCCGGCTGCGGCACCTCCCGCTACGCCCGCTTCCGCTTCGCCTGCCCCCCCGAGGCCACCCTCCTCACCCTGACCCCCCGCCAGTCCACCGCCGCCCCCACCCCCCGCTAAACCGGATTTCGCCTCAGGCCCCCGACCCGCTAAGCTGAACGCGCAGCATCGGGGTGTGGCGCAGCTTGGTAGCGCGCTTCGTTCGGGACGAAGAGGCCGTGGGTTCAAATCCCGCCACCCCGACCCAGGTCAGAGGCCCTATCGGAGAGATCCGGTGGGGCCTCTGGCGTATTGCCAGCACGAAAGTACAGCAACTACTCGACCCCTCAACGGTTCTCAGCAACCGTCGGAGGGAAGCTCTACAGCCACTGCCCACTCGGGAGGGGACTGCGTGAGCAAGGATCCGGATGCCGTCCGCGACGAGGACGGCATCATCTGGACCGAGGACATCGAGGCACTCGACTACGTCCGCGAGCACGTCGACATGCTCACCGGCACCCCACGACGCCCCGTCGCCTGGCGTGGGCCCGGCCGCCGAGTCGGGTACTCCGTGCTGCGGGCCGACGCTCCCAGAAACGGTGCGCCCGGCCGGTTCACAAGACGAGTCTTCTGGGTCAAGGAACACGATCGGTCCGAGCAACCGGACGGCGTCTACAAGACCGGCGCACCGAGCGAAGCCGTGGACCCTCGGACCGTTGCCGCAGGTGTATTCGGAAGCCTCACGGATCGTGCGTGGGGAGCACCCCTCCCCGCAGCGCTTGCCGACCTCTCGACGGACCAACCCGACAATCACGGCCCCGCCAAAGGCCCCAAGCGCTCTCGGCGCCCACCGGCTGAAGCCGCAGCGAGCAGGAAGCACGAGGCCACGCAGCAGGGGGTCAAGGAGGCGTTCGGCGATTGGCTGCACCTCCACGACGTGAGCGTCCCCGACAACGTGAAGGTTGCGGTGAGTGAAGCGTTCACCAGCTGGCTCTGGGCTCACTCGGAAGAACTGGTCACCGCCATCGCCGAGGCGGTGGCGGCCAGGACACTGCCGCCGGAACCGCCCGCGTCCAATCCGGAAGGTTGATGTCCCCGTGGCGTACTCGGTATGAGGAGACGCCTACGGCCCCAGCATTTGCTTTGTCCGCCTGCGGCTGGCGAACGCGCGGGCTCACAAAAGATCACGATGCCCAAGACCGTCGGCCTCTGGGCGAAGACCGATCTCGTGCAGCTGGCAACCAGCAAGGCGGCGGGTCTTTAGACCCTCGTGCTCGGCCATCGATCCTTCGCGCGGCACCAGTTCGCCGTTGGTAGATCGGAGGCCCTACATGTAGAACGCGTATCGACCCTGCGGGTGGTCTGGCGGGCCCAAATGAACCGGCCTGTTCAGATCAATCGCGCAGCAACACCCACACTTCTTTGAGCCGCTTCATATACGTTTCGCCCACGGCACCAGTGAGTTCCGCTACGGCATGCGCCAGTCGGAGGGCAGGGACCGCCTTGGGTGTACCGAGTACCTTGAGCTCACTCAACACGTCAGAGTAGCTGCAGGGCAGGTTCCCGGTTCGGGAGATGAGGCTCTGCTCGGCGAACGCAGCCAGAACATCGGCGGTGGTTTCTCCCCTACGTGGCCTGTAGCCCGCCCATCTCCGCTCGACTTGGCTGACGTGCATTCTCCGCAGCCCGTCATTCAGGGTCATCTTGAGGTCGGCCGCCACCCGCACGACGGCAGCCTCTTCACTCACATCCACCTTGGTCTGCCACGCGGAGCGGAATGCTTTGTTCCGATTCTTCGTGATGGTCCGGCAGAGTAGATCGATCGCGGTGTTGAACGTCTTCATCAGCGCGGTGCTGCATGCCATCCAGTCGTCTGAGGTCGCCGGACCGCGGCCTCCGCAGGCCGACTTGACCCAGAGCTCGGCCTGCTTATCCTGCTCGTCAGCGCCAGCGTGCTGGTACGACGTGCGCAGTGAGTTGATCAGATCGTTGAAGTAACGGGCGCCGCCAGCCGGTTGCCCGTAGCCCATCAGGAAGCGGACATCGAGTTTCCAGGTCTCCCACCAGAGCTTGTACGCCGTCGAGACCAGTTCTTTGAAGCCTGCCTCGTCCTGCACGTTGTCAGGCCAGGTGTCAAGGAACGACAGGTCCAGAACCATGCCAATCGAGATCTGGCGATGTTGAGCCAGGGTAGTGCAGTGGGTGCGGAACGCTTCACATTCAGCGTGCATCAACGGACCGCCGAGGTACGCAGCCGGGGGCGGCCGGTGATCGGGTCGGCGAGCGCGCCGCGCATGTTGAAGGCGATGTGGAACGAGGGCAGGTTCTCGTTCTTCTTTCGGTAATCAGAAATCGAAAAACGCAAGGGGATAAACTTCACCTCGGTGTGCAGCTCATAGACCCAAGCAGTACCGCGGCGTCCGTCCGGGGTAGCCGACAGGACCCGGCCGGTGAAGGTTTGGGCGGTGCCATCCGGCTGCGAGGCGAGGTATTTGGAGATGATGCGCGAGGACACGTCTCGTGACTCGCGGTCGAGCCTGTCGAACGCCTCCTTCGATGCCTGATACTGCCCGAGGTGGAACAGGGCCAACCCACGCAGGAAATCGCGCCGATACCGGTCGTAGCCAACCGTTTCTGGGATCGCTTCAACGATGGCCAGACACTCGGTCCAGGTCTCGTCGCTGAATGCCACTACCTCGCGTTCACCCTGCAGGAACCGCTGGCCAGCCTTGGACTCCCAGAACAAGTCCAGCAGCAGCCGCGAGCAGCGCCAGTCGGAGCGGACCTCGCTTGGTGCCCGCCGCAGTGTCTCGACGGCCACCTGCGGTCCGTCCTCGCCAGCCCTGGCCGCGCGCAGCGCAAGGAAGTAATACGCGGCTGGGTCACCGTTCTCGGTCAGCGCGATCAGGTGCTTGGCCTCCATGGTTGGATCATTGAGAAGTCTGGCCAGCTCCGCGTACCGGTCGTCATACTTGGCCAGTTGCTTCGGGCTGAGCGCGCCGGGATCAAGCGAATCGAGCGAGGACTGGGCGCTGGCCAGCAGATCGAGCCGATCGTGCGGCGTCAGCGTGCCGGACTGCACCGCATCTCTGGTGGCCCAGGCAATGACATCGACCGGGTACACATTCTCCGGATCCACGGCACGGGCCCGCAGTGCCACCCGGGTCACATCTCGCATGAGCGCGAGGATCTGGGAGGATGTCCCCTCGTCCTCCGACGCCGACAGCTCGTAGATCTGCGCCCCTTCTGCACTGGCCAACTCAACGAGAAGGTTCAGCCGAGAGTGCGGTGAGGGGTCGGAGTCCTCCAGCGTGGTTTCCAGCATCCGCTGCACGTCCCGCACCAGTTGGAGACGCTCCTCGCGGGGGATGACGTCGTTCCGCTGCGCCCACTTGACGTACTCGCGGGTGAGGTTGGCCTCCAGCAGCGCCAGGCGGGGGTGCGCGTAGTCCCGGGTCAGCCGCAGTTCGCGGAAGGCCTCGGCCAGCTCGAGAAAGTGTGGCGTGAAGCTGCGGTTGTCGGACTGCGGCCCGATCCGCTCCAGCAGGTCCGCGATGAACTGGACCTCGCCGCCACCCCACCGGTTTAGCTCCGGTCGCAGGTTGGTAATCAGCTGGGCCGCGACTTCGACTTCGGTGGGCAGGTTCAGGTCCTCCCGGGCAAGCAATTCGGCTTCCAGAGGCGTGCGGGTGCCAAGGAACTGGCCGCCGCTGTCGTCCTCGGTCCAGCGGAAGATGTCGAAGTTCCTCACGAGGTCGACCAGCCGGTCCGCGCCTTCCCGGCCCAGGACGCGCAGCGCGAGTTCGAGCGGGATACGCAGCCCGCGGCGGCCGGCGACCAGGATCATAGAGGTGATCTGCTCGGCCGAGCTGCGCTCGTCGAACGAGAGGTTGATCAGCTCCTCGTTCGGGCGCTCGGCTGGCCGCAGTGTGCTGATGTTCACGCCCGCGTCCTGCAGCGCGCTTGCGACAGCCGTGAGCCGTGCCTCGCTGTTTTTGACTGCGGCTCGTGAGAGCCGCTCGAGTCCGATCTCGGCCGCCCGTACCTCGGTGACCAGGCCGTGTCGCAAACTCCACTCTGTCTCCGGGAGCAACAGGTAGAGCAGTGCGAGAAACGAGGAGTCGATCTTGTCGATCCGGTTGTTCGGGACCGACACCCCGAACGAGGACAACCATGGCGCTAGGCGGCGGCCCTCGGCGGCGCTGAGCGCTGGCTCGACTGTGATGATGCTTTTGCGCTTACGCGCGGAGTCAGGCGGTAGATAGCTGCTGCCGACAATGACCACCCTCTGTCCGCGCGAGCCCAGCTGCCGCTGGAGCAGGTAGTACTCGTCGCTGTCGACCATGCCGTCCCACACCAGCAGGGTTGGCAGATTGTGGCTCCGATCGGCCCAGGACGCAAAGGCCTCGATGTCGGCTAGGGTCGGCCGTTCGCCGCGCACCGAGCGGTGCAGCACCGCCGCACGGCCGGATCGCGCCACCTCGAGCGCCAGCGCAGTCAGGGCAATGGTCTTGCCGGTCGCCGTCTGTCCAGCAACGACGATCGGCTCAGGCAGGCCCAGCTCCTCCAGGGCCGACTGCACCCGCAGCAGCAGCCTGGCCTCAAAGTCTCGCTGCAAGTTGTATCCACTGGCCACAGCCTTCCACTGCGGCTGCCCTTCGCCGGTGCCGAGAAAGTGCCGAAATCGCTCGTACCGGATCGCGGACGAGGCGGAGGCAAACGGCTCAAGCAGGTCGGTGTCGACCGGCCGGGCCGCGCCGATCACCCGATTCCGGGTGTCGACGTCGATCTCGGCGAAGGTGTCGCCCACCGGAATGAACCGCCCGCCTTGGGCCCCGCGACCGGCCAATGACCGCTGCAGCCGCCCCTTCTCCTCAAGCTCGACCAGCACCTTGGCGAACGGCTCGCGATACGCCACCAGCACGCCACGCTCCTGCGCAGCCAGGAGGTACGGGTCGGTGAGCAGATCGTCGGTGACGGAGAAGAGGTGTGCCTGACACGCCTGGAGCCGAGTCATGAAGGTGAACAGGTCTTCTGGCCTCAGCCAGTCGTTGGCTGTGTACCCGTCGATGATCAGAATGCCGCGCGGTGTGATGATCGTGTCTGCCAGGGCGGTCAGCACCTCGGCTGCGTGGGCGCGCGCCTGGGCGGCGGCGACGGGCCCTACCGGGGGCCGCTCGTCCTCCGGCAACCCCAAACCGCCGAAGAGATACCGCAGATGCAGCTCTGTCGCCGACCGAGGATGCCTGCCGACTTGTGCCTGCGCGGTCGGCACCACGCGACGCCAGTCCCTTCGAAAGACGTCGAGCAGTCCAGAGTCGATGCGGGAGGTGAACACCCCGTTCCACGGGTAGTCCGAAGTGTCCGGCAACCAATCGGGCATGGGCTGCGCCCCTGTCGACTGGTCATATGCGGCGTAGATCGTAGTGCCATCCGGACCAAGCAGCGTTGGCTGCGGAATTGGGACGCCGGAACCGTTGAGGGCCTGCCCCAGGAGAAGGAAGGCAGGCCCCTCAACAAGTCGTTGTACAAGGGTTGCGATCGCGGACTCCATGAAGACGAGGTTAGCGTCACGCGCCAAGCCGCGACGGCGTTCGGCGGGCGTCGCACCGGGTTGCCTTCAAGCTCCTCTGCGGCCTGCGTGACGGACTTGCGAAGTGGGCATCGAAGCCAGCAGTCGGTCCAGCTGAAACCAGCACTGAAAGGCATCGATGCAGCCGTACTCAGGCGTCCAAGCGCCTGGAGCGTGTCGACGAGAGCCGCCGCAGGAGCCTCCCCCGTCCAGCTCTTCCAGCACGGATACCGCAGGAACGAACCTGCAGAGCCTGGACGCGAGAAGCCCGGCACTCTCGACAGCATCCTGGAGATGCACCGCTCCGACCCGGAACTGGCGAAGGTCGTGGGACTTCAGAGGTTCGCGAGGTCAGATCCGAGTACGGCGACGTGCTGGCTCTGCATGCCGCCTGAACCACTGCCGAGATGGCCAACGGCGGCCCTGTCCAAGCCAACCAGGGCCCTCGTTGACGCGAATGGCTAGGACCGATGCTTCCGGGGCGTAGCCGCCCATGACCGCGGAATCTCGTCGTCCCAGCCGCTCTCCACCGTGAAGGTAGCCGCTCGGCACCCGCGGCTGCGATCGGAACTGTGCACCCAACGCTCGCGGTCTCTGGAGTCGGTCTCGATGGGTTGCTGGCATTTGGTGCACTCGTCCCGATCAGGTTCGCTTGCCACGATCGCCTCGTCGGCTCGCTCTTGGGTCTGCTTGGCCAGGACTTCGAGGCGGACAAGCACCTCGCGCCCCGAGATCTCCGGGTTGAGGTCCACCATGCCGCGCACCGCGTGCACCAACTTGTGGGCCTCGGCCGACCTCATGGTCTCCATCATCGCCAAAATCCGTTCGTCCATCGCGCCCCACCCCTGTCCCTGGCCCCAGAAGTACAGCAGCAAAGTACAGCAACCAGGCCCGCCGACAGTGACCGTCAATGAACCTGGCACTCCCTCTGACCTGCGCAGATGACCCCAGCAACCACCCTGCCCCTGATTCGGGACGAAGAGGCCGTGGGTTCAAATCCCGCCACCCCGACCAGCAGTACAGAGGCCCTATCGGAGAGATCCGATAGGGCCTCTGTCGCGTTGCCGGCACGAAAGTACAGCAACCACGCCGGTTGCCGGCGGTGTTCATCAACCGGCGGCTGCGCCTGCCCGCCGATCTTCCCCGCCGCGAACGGCGGATCGGGAACCGTCTACGGCTGCCCCAAGCGGTGACGGTGGGGATGCGCCAACCTGATCGCCCGCTGGGAGAAGAGCCGTGGGCCAATGAAACCGACTACGGGACCGCACTCGATCCGCTTGGGTCGCGTCAGCTCTCGTAGTGGTAGCGGCACTGTGCGATCAGGACCGTGTCCTCGGTGGCCTTGTAGATCAATCGGTGCTCGTCGTTGATACGGCGTGACCAGTAGCCCTGGAACCCGTGCTTGAGCGGTTCCGGTTTGCCGATCCCCTCGTTGCCGTTCCGGGAGATGTCCGCGATAAGCGTATTGATGCGCTTCAGAACCTTCCGGTCCTGAAGCTGCCACCAGAGGTAGTCCTCCCAGGCGCGGGAGGAGAAGGTGATCTTCATCCGCCGGCCCTCATTCGTCGGTCGTCAGCTCGCGTACGGTGCCGCCGCCGTTTTCCAACTCGTCGATGGACGCAAGCAGACGCCGGGCGTTCGCAGGGCTTCGCAACAGGTATGCCGTCTCCTTCAGGGACTCGTAGTCCTCAAGGGAGACGATGACGACCGGGTCGTGTCCGGCTCGGGTGATGACAACCTCTTCGCGGTCGTCGTTGACGGAGTTGAGCACCTCGGCATACCGCGCGCGAGACTCGGAGTACGTCATGGTCTTCATAGCCAACCCTTCCTCGTCGTACAAGAAATTGTACGTCGACCTTCATGGTGCGGCAATCGCTTGGCCGACTACCGCGGACGGGTAGCAGGAGGCCGTGCTGCTCGGCGCCTTGACGCTGCCATGAGTCTGCCCACAGCAGCACGGCGACCACCCGGGCCCGGCTCGCGGACGACCGTGCCGGCGCACCACGGAAACTCTGCGCGTGGAGGGGTTCGACCCCGACGCCTTCGACCCCGACGCCTTGGACCGGCAACTGGCCGCGCTGGAGCCGCGTCGGCCCACAGCCACCGCAGCATCCGCGTCCGCCGAGGCCACCCTCGGCAGGCAGCACTGCTCCTGCGGGAAGTTCCAGGACGACGATCTCGACATGGAATTCGTCCCGGTGCGCCCTGTCTCCCTGGCACCGAGCACGGACCTGGCCGCCGCCGCACGGCAGGTGCCGCTGATCGACTCCGCGCTCCGTCCGGCCCACTGGTGCCGGGCGGGACGAGCCGTCACGTCCCGGGACGTACTCAAACCCGCACTCGGCCGCCGGGCCGTCCAGGAACTCGACCTGTGGTCCCAGGACGACGAGCTGAGCGCACTCCAGCCGGCGGAGCGTGGCCAGCGGCTGGGGCGCCTACGCAGTTCCGGCGACCTGCCCTGCCTGGACAACCCCTGGCGGCTCGCCCTGTACGCGGACTTGGTGGAAACCCGTGCAGGCACCGCACGGCCCGGCGCCGGCCTGCCCGCCACGGCAGGAGACGAAGGAGTCGTGGAGCTCTGGTGCGAGTCGCTCATGGACGAACTCGACGCCCTGAACGACCTCGAAAACCTCGGCTTGCCCCCAGTGTTGTTGACGGCGCTCGACATGCGGAGCGAGGACGGCGAAGGCTTGGCGGCAGCCGTCCTGCGGGCTCTGTACGAGGTTCTCGAAGGCGAATGGCTGGACACGGCGCTGCTCCTCGGCGCCCTCCGCGACGGCCTCCCCGATCAGGAGGCGCGACTGGTCGAACTGCTCCTCGTGCAAACCCTCGAGTACGCGGCCGTGGTCCAAGTGAGCCCACCATGCGTCGTCGCGGGCCGCAGGAGAGAAGTACGTCCGGTACACCCAGCGGGTCCGCTCGCCGCCGACGGACTCACGGACTCGGCGCAGGTGGCCGGCCGTCGACAGCGCGGTGAGCGCGGAGCGGACGGCTTGTTGTCCGTAGCGGGGAAGGGATTTGGCAAGCGTCTTGACGTCCATCGCGGCGCCGTTCGGCAGGCGGTCGACGTAGGCGGCGATATGGGCCTCGCGCTCGGGCAGATGTACGAAATCCGGCCTGCGGCGCGAGGGTTGGTCGGAGATTGCGCGTTTGCCGTAGCCCGGATTGGCCATTGGGTGCGCCGATTGGCACGGGGCGGCGTTTAGGAGTTCGCGCCACTCGTGGGCTACTCGGGTCACTACGTCGCCAAGATCGAGCAGGGCAAGCGCTTCCCTCCCAAGGACTTGGTGACACGCTCCGAAGCGGCGCTCGGACCGACTGCGGGGCGCGTGCTGAAGGCGGCGGCGCAGACCTTGTCGCGTAAGGCGGGGCTGGCGTCGTGGTTCCGGCAGTGGGCGGGGATCGAGGAGGACGCGGTATCGCTGTACGCCTACGAGTGTCGAGTGGTGCCTGGGTTGCTCCAGCCTGAGAGCTACATCCGTGCGGTCTTCGAGCGCCGAGTTCCGCCTTTGTCCGAAGGACAATTCGAGCAGCAAGTCGCCGCTCGCCTCGCCAGGCAGCAACTGCTGATCGACCGCCCCAACACCACGTTCTGCTTCATCGTGGAACAAGCACTGCTTGAGCGTCGTTTGGGTGGATCAGTCGTAACGCGGGCGTTGCTGGATAACCTGATTCGGCAAGGACAGCGGCGCAACGTGGAAATCCAAATCATGCCGCTGTGCCAGGAGGATCACTACGGTTTTGAGGGCCCCATGTACCTCGCCGAAGCGTCGGCCAACCAATGGCTGGGATACCTCGAAAGTCATGAGCACAGCAATCTGATCACCGACCCGAACGCAATCAGCGCAATGCTCCAGCGCTATGGAAGGATGCGGTCGCAGGCCCTCAGCCGTCCGGCGACCGCGCGCCTGCTGGAGCAGATGCGAGGAACGCTATGAGCGATACCGACCTGCGTTGGTTCAAGAGCAGCTACAGCGGTGGCGGGGGAGACAACTGCGTCGAGATCGCCGTATGCCCCGAGGTGATCCGTATCCGGGACTCCAAGGACGTACGCATCCAGCCTCTCGCCATCTCGCCCACCGCTTGGACCCGCTTCACCGCGCACACGGCGGGCAACCCGGGCTGAGTGCCGCGACGCCGGCCGAGCCGGGCGAGGGCCGGTAAGCGACGGCCGGTGTCTATGGTGGTTCGGTTGGTCGGCTTCCGCTCGCCCCGCCGGGGGCGGCGAGCGCAGCCGTTGTCGTCTTGTGAACGAGGTAGTACCACCATGCCCTCAGCCCGTGCGCGGACGCACCGTGATCCCGTCGCCCAGTCGGCGCCGAGCGGGCGAACCGGTCGGGCGCCCGGGGCCGTGCTGACGCTGGTCGCGCTGTTCCTGGTGGCGATCAATCTGCGGGCCGCGATCACCGATGTGCCACCGCTGCTCACTTCCATTCGGGACGACCTCGGGCTGTCCGGGGCCGCCGCCGGGGTGTTGACGGCGATTCCGGTGGTGTCGATGGGGGTGTTCGCGCCGCTCGCGCATCGTGGGGCCGCGCGGTACGGGTATGAGCGCACCGTGGCCGCGTCGGTGGTCGTGCTGTTGGTGGGGGTGCTGATCCGGCTGGGTGGGGCCTCGGTCGTGCCGCTGTTTTCGGGCACGCTGGTTGCCGGCGCCGGGATCGCGGTGCTGGGCGCGGCGCTGCCGGGGGTGGTCAAGACGCACTTCGCCGAGCGGGCGGGGGCGGTCACCGGGTTGTACAGCGCGGCGGTCGGGGTCGGCGCGGCGGGTGCGAGTGCGCTCGCCGTACCGCTGTCCGACGCGTTCGGATCCTGGCAGCTCTCCCTCGGTGTGGTCGCGGTCCCTGCCGTGCTGGGGCTGTTCGCCTGGCTGCCGGTGATCCGACGCGCGAAGCCGGTACGGACCGACCCGAGCCGCGCGGGCACCACCGACGCGACCGCGGCCCGGCCCACAGGGCGCACGCCCGGGAGTACGAAGCCCATGCCCGCACCGGCCACCGCGGCGCCCGACACCTCCCCCTGGCGACGCCCCGTGGCCTGGATCCTCGGGGTCTTCCTGGTCATGCAAACCAGCGCGTACTACGGCGTGGTCGGCTGGGTTCCCGCCGCCTACGAGGAGCAGGGCTGGAGTGCCGAGCGCGCGGGCCTGCTGCTGTCCGTGTTCGGCCTCACCGGCATCGTCTCCGGCCTGGTGATCCCGTTGCTCGCGGACCGCTTCGCCGACCCCCGGCCGCTGTTCGCGGTCACCGTCGCGGGTGCGGTGGTCGGCATGGGCCTGCTCGCGTTCGCGCCGAATCTGGCGCCGTGGCCCACCATCGCACTGCTCGGCCTGACCCTCGGCGGCGCGTTCCCGTTGATGTTGGTGATGCTCGTCCGGTTCGCGCCGAGCCCGGCGGCGGCCGGCCGGCTGTCCGCGATGACATTCCTGATCGGTTATCCGATCGCCGCGGCCCTACAGATCGTGTTCGGCACGATCCACGACGCGACCGGCGACTACACGGCGGTGTTCGGCGTGCTGTTCGCGATGACACTGGTGGAACTCGCGGTCTGCCTCGGTTTGAATCCCAAGCATGCCCGGCACACCTGACCACCCGTCACCGCGGACCGACGCCTCCGAGCACCCCTCGCTGTCCGTCCTCCCGCCACCGCTCCTCCCGCCACACTTTCGGGCCGTCCCCTACGTCTACGCCCGTCACCCGCAGGCCAGCGCGGCCGGTGACCTGTCGGCCGGGGCCAACTGTCAGCTCTACGCCTACGCCTTCCTCGCCCATCACGGTCTGCGCGTCCCGCCCCTGCGCTCGTCCGACCTGTGGGCCGACGACGCCGCGACCGTCCGCGTGGTGGGCGAACCCGAGCCGTTGGACCTGGTCCTGTTCGACGGCGGCCCGCGCCCGGACCGGGATCCCGGCTACGCCGCGCACATCGGTGTGCACCTGGGCCCGGATCGGGTGCTGCACCTGTGTCGGGAGGTCGGTCGGCCGGCGATCTGGTCGTACACCGAGTTCGCCGCCCGTCCGCACTACGCACGCCTGCTCGGAGTCAAGCGGTGCCGGAGAGCAACGGAACACAAGAGCACCCTCGCGTAGTTGAATTGCGACATGCCCGCACGTGAGAACGCCGCCGCCAACACCACCGTGAACCCGGCCGTGAACACCGCCGAGTCCCAGTCGCCGACCGCACCCGCCCAAGCCGTCCCGGCCTGGGAACGCCGCTACCGCGCGGCCCGGATCAGCCTGCCGCGCTGGGCCGACCACGCACCGGCGAAGTCCGTCTTCGTCTCCAACGCCTCCGGCACCTTCGAGGTGTACGCGTGGGATCGGGTCAGCGGCGCCCAGCGCCAGGTGACCGACCGACCCAACGGCACCTCGTCGTCCCGGATCAGCCCGGACGGGCGGTGGATCTGGTGGTTCGCCGACACCGACGGCGACGAACTGGGCGTCTGGATGCGCCAGCCGTTCGAAGGCGGCCCGGACGAGGTCGCGATCCCCGGCCTCGCACCGTCCTATCCCGGCGGCCTCGGCCTGGCCGTCGACGGCACCGTGGTGGTCGGCCGGATGACCGACGACGAAGGCTCCACGATCCATGTCGTCCGCCCCGGCGCCGAACCGGTGACCGTGTACAGCCACGTCGAGTCGGCCTGGTTGTCCGGGCTCTCCGAGGACGGCACCCACCTGGTCATCGCGCACAACGAGCACGGCGACGCGATGCACGGGTCGCTGCGCGTACTGCGCCTGGACGGCACAACGGTGGCCGACCTGCACGACGGGCCCGAGGGCGGGCAGCCCGACTCCGACCTGTCCGCGATGGACTTCTCCCCCGTCGCCGGCGACCAGCGCGTGCTGGTCGTGCACCAGCGCCGCGGCCGGGACGAGCCGCTGCTGTGGGAGCCGCTGACCGGCGTCGAGACCGAGCTCGACCTCGGGTTGCCCGGCGACCTGTCCGCCGACTGGTATCCCGACGGCCGGGCGCTGCTGGTCGAGCACGAGCAGCACGGGCGTTCCGAGTTGTACCGCTACGACCTGGCGAACAAGGAGCTCACCCGGATCGACACCCCGCCGGGCACCATCGGCAGCGCCGGCGCCCGGCCCGACGGCAGCGTCGAGTACCACTGGTCGAGCGGCTCCACCCCCTCCGAGCTGCGCTCGACCGCGGGCGACGTGTTGCTCACCCCGCCCGGCGAGCGCCCGCCCGGTTCGGTCCCGGTCACCGACGCGTGGGTCGAGGGGCCGGGCGGCAGGGTGCACGCGCTGGTGTCCAAGCCGGCCGGCGAGGGGCCGTTCCCGACCGTGTTCAGCATCCACGGCGGGCCCACCGCGCACGACGGCGACCACTTCGCGGCGGACGTCGCGGCCTGGGTCGACCACGGCTTCGCGGTGGTCCGGGTCAACTACCGGGGCTCGACCGGCTACGGCAAGGACTGGACCGACGCGCTGCGGGTGCGGATCGGTCTGATCGAGCTGGAGGACATCGGCGCGGTGCGCGAATGGGCGGTGGAGTCCGGCCTGGCCGACCCCGACCGGATCGTGCTCTCCGGCGGCTCGTGGGGCGGCTACCTGACCCTGCTCGGCCTGGGCGTGCAGCCCGACGCGTGGGCACTGGGCCTGGCCGCGGTGCCGGTCGCGGACTACGTCACGGCGTACCACGACGAGATGGACGTGCTCAAGGCGATGGACCGCACGCTGCTCGGCGGCACGCCCGAGGAGGTGCCCGAACGCTGGGCCGCGTCCTCGCCGCTGACCTACGTCGAGAAGGTGCGCGTACCGGTGTACATCAGCGCCGGCGAGAACGACCCGCGCTGCCCGATCAAGCAGATCGAGAACTACGTCGCGCGGCTGGCCGAACTCGGCAAGCCGCACGAGGTCTACCGCTACGACGCGGGCCACGGCTCGCTGGTCGTCGAGGAGCGCATCCGGCAACTGCGGATGGAGTTCGCGTTCGTCGACCAGGTGATCGGCCTGCCGATCCCGAACCCGGCGTAATACCGCCGACGCGCGAGGCGGGGCCGGGTGTCAGCTCTTGACGCCCAGCTCCGCGAGCAGCTCCGCCTCCCGCTCCTCGGCCCGATCGTCCGCCTCCCGGCGGACCACGCGCCACCACACGAAGACGGCGGCGCCCGCGAAGACGAACCACTGCGCGGTATAGCCGAGGTTCTGCCACGCGCGGCCGGAAATCCCGCCGCCCTCGGCCGCCTTGGCCGGCGGCATCGGCGTCAACGCGGCCGAATCCGCAGCCGGGGTCTGCCCGGTCAGCGCGACGAACCCGTCGGTGAGCGGATAGGGCAGCAGGTTGACCAGCTCGGGGGTGCTGATCATGGAGAGCTGCCCGGGCCGAAGGTCGGTGGCGCGTTCCGCGTCCGAGGTGTGCTCGGCCTCCGACCACTCCAGCCGACCGGTGACGGTGACCGGCCCGGCGGGCGGCACCGGCACGCCGCTGCCCTCGACCCAGCCCCGGTTGACCACGACCGCCGGCGCTCCCGCGACCAGCAGCGGGGTGACCACGTACGACCCCGTGCGCCCGTCCAGTCGGCGCCCCGGCACCACGAGTTGGCGGGTCGCGTCGTAGGTGCCGCTCACGGTGACCGAGCGGCCGCGATCGGATCCCTCGACCCGGTCGCCGAGCGGCACGAGTTCACCGATGGGCACCGCGGGCGCCGAGGACACCTTCTCCCCGGTGCTCCCGCCGCCCTTGTGCTCGCCGTAGCGGTGGAACTGCCACAACCCCAGCGCCGCACACACCGGGACCGCGACGAGCACGATCATGTGGAAGGCCAGCCAGCGTGGCTGGAGCAGGAACCGGTACACCCCCCAACGGTAACCGCCGGTCCACGGCGGCCGAGCGCGGGTGTCACCTGGCGCGCGGGTATTCCCCCGTCCGATAGATGTCGGTGCGGAACACCGTGCCGCCACACGTGGGCGTCAGGGTCACCTTGGCCACGTTGAAGTCGTTGGCGACGAGTGCGTAGGCGAGCGCGGGCACCGCCGCCTTGGGCGCGTCCGGCGCGCACTTGCCGTCCGCGCCCGGCGCCTGCGGTTGCCACGCGAACTGGAACTCGTACGCCTGGCCCGGTCGAAGCGAGATCACCGTGCCGGCCGTCTCCGGCAGCAGCGGCAACCCGGTCGCGCCGTCGCCGGCCGTGTGCTGGTGCACGGTGACCTGCACTATCGGATTGCCCGGCGGGGAACCCACCGAGACCACTCCGGGCCCGGTCACCTGGCACTCCTTGGCGGCGTTGCTGCGCACCTGGAGCACGCCGTACGCCAATCCGTCGGCGCCGACCGGTCCGAGCCGGGCGTCCTCCCCGGACAGGTCGGTGGTCAGACACGCGGGCGTCGGCTTGACCGGCGGCGCGGTCTCGGACGGCGGCGCGCTGCTCGCGGGCGGCGCGGTCTGCCCCGCACCCGCGCTCATCCCGCTCGTCGGCGAGCTCGACGCGCCGGACCCGTTGGTCGGGGTAGTGCCTCGGGTCGCCGGATGCGACTGACCGGCCCCGCCCGGAATCCCGGCGCTCATCCCCTCGCTCGGGCCCGGCAACGGCTGGGTGACGTTGACCGAGGACGACGAGGACTGGATCCCGCTGACATTCGACTTCGAGTCGCCGCCACCGTCCACCGCGGTCCGCAGCACCGGTGTGCCGACCAGCAACGCCCCCACGAGTCCGGCGGCGGCGAGCGTGGCCACCCGCCGCTGTCGGCGCCGCGCCGGCACGGCCACGCGCAACCGGTCCAGCGCGTCCGACGAGGGCTGCACGTCGGCGACCGCCGCGTGCAGTCGCCGGCGTACCTCTGCCGCGAGGTCGTCGGGGTCGGGACCAAGGGTCCCCGGGTCGTTCGTCACGGCGTCTCCATCCGGGCCCGGAGGGCTTCCAGTCCGCGTGAGGCGTACGCCTTCACCGAGCCGACCGACAGTCCGAGCAGATCGGCCACCTGAGCCTCTGTCAGATCAGCGTAATAGCGCAGGACGATCACTTCTCGCTGCCGCCGTTGCAATTCGCGCAACGCCCTTACCAGCACGTCGCGTTCCAAAACGTGCCGCGAGCCGTCCTCGGTACTGGTCGAGTCCGGCTCGGGCTTGGACAGCAGGCGCATGCCCATGATTCGCCGCCGCAGCGTCGACCGGGACAGGTTGACCACGGTCTGCCGCAGGTAGGCCAGCGTCTTGTCGGCCTCGCGCAACCGATGCCGGGCGGTGTGCACGCGCACGAACGACTCCTGCACCACGTCCTCACACGAATCGGTGTCGTCGAGCAACAGGGAAGCCAAGCGCAACAACGAACCATAGTGGGCGCGATAGGTCTCGGTGAGGACGTCGATCGAGACGCCCGCGTCAGAGGACACGGAAACTCCCGAAACGCCCTGATCCAGCGCGCCGACCACAGGCATCCGAACCGGGCGCAGCGCCGGTTCCACCCTCACGACCATTTCTGCCACGACTGTTGGACACTCGACCCCCCGGGAAGGTTGTATGCGCCTGCGATCCGGGGACGGTCGTCGGCTCAGCCACACCTCCGCCCACCGTAGTGGGCCGGGTGACGTGCAGTCAGCAACTCATGGTCGGGAAGCGGTCCGAGCACGCACGACAGCCGGTGTCCCCCGTGGGAGACACCGGCTGCCGCGACGTTCCGCAGTCCTGGGTTCGCCGCTAGTCGCGCTCGACCAGCTCGGCGGCGACGACCTCGGCGATCTGGGCGGTGTTCAGCGCCGCGCCCTTACGCAGGTTGTCCCCGCACATGAACATGTCGAGCGCGAACGGGTCGTCGATCGAACGGCGCACCCGGCCGACCCAGGTCGGGTCGGTACCGACCACGTCGGCCGGCGTCGGGAACTCGCCGTTCTCCGGGTCGTCGCACAGCACGACGCCGGGGGCACCGTCCAGGATCTCGTGCGCGCGAGCGACCGAGACCTCGTTCTCGAACACGGCGTGCACCGCGAGCGAGTGCGTGGTGATCACCGGGACGCGCACGCAGGTGGTGTGCACCTTCAGGTCGGGCAGCCCCAGGATCTTGCGCGACTCGTTGCGGACCTTGAGCTCCTCGGACGACCAGCCGTCGTCCTTGAGCGAACCGGCCCACGGCACCACGTTGAGCGCGAGCGGCGCCGGGAACGGACCGAAGTCGCCCACCGCGCGGCGCACGTCGCCGGGCTGGGTGCCCAGCGTCTGGCTGCCCGCGACCTTGCCGATCTGCTCGCGCAGCGCGTCGACACCGGGCTGCCCGGCGCCGGACGCGGCCTGGTACGACGCGACGACCAGTTCCTTGAGGCCCAGCTCGGCGTGCAGCGCGCCCAGGGCGACGACCATGGTCAGCGTCGTGCAGTTGGGGTTGGAGATGATGCCGCGCGGCCGCACCCGCGCCGCGGCGGCGTTGACCTCGGGCACCACGAGCGGGACCTCGGGGTCCATCCGGAACGCGCCGGAGTTGTCCACCGCGACCGCGCCCTTGCTCGCGGCGATCGGCGCCCAGTGCGCGGAGACCTCGTCGGGCACGTCGAACATCGCGACGTCCACGCCGTCGAAGCATTCCTCGGTGAGCGCGATGACCTCGACCTCTTCGCCGCGCACGACGAGCTTCTTGCCCGCGCTGCGCGCCGAGGCGATCAGCCGGATCTCGCCCCACACGTCCTGGCGGGTGGAGAGCAGTTCGAGCATCACCGTGCCGACCGCGCCGGTGGCGCCGACCACGGCCAGGGTGGGCTTGTCCTTGCGGGTCATCGGCCGGTACCTCCGTAGACGACGGCTTCGCCGGACTGGTCGTCCAGGCCGAACGCGGTGTGCACGGCCTGTACGGCGGCCGGAACGCCGTCGGCGCGGCAGACCACCGAGATCCGGATCTCCGAGGTCGAGATCAGCTCGATGTTCACCCCCGCGCCGGTGAGGGATTCGAAGAACTTGGCGGTCACGCCCGGGTGCGAGCGCATGCCGGCGCCGACGAGCGAGATCTTGCCGATCTGGTCGTCGTAGCGCAGCGACTCGAAGCCGATCTCGGCCTGGGCCTTGGTCAGCGCGGTCATCGCGTTCTGGCCGTCGGACATCGGCAGCGTGAAGGAGATGTCCGTGCGGCCGGTGGAGGCCGCGGAGACGTTCTGCACGATCATGTCGATGTTGATCTCGTTGTCCGCCACCAAGCGGAAGATCTTGGCCGCCTCGCCCGGCTTGTCCGGGACCCCGACCACCGTGATCTTCGCTTCGCTGGTGTCGTGGGCGACCCCGGAGATGATCGCGTGCTCCATGTCGTCCCCTTCGGGTTCATCCGTCACCCAAGTGCCGACGAGTCCCGAGAAGGACGACCGCACGTGCACGGGCATGTCGTAGCGGCGGGCGTACTCCACGCACCGCAGGTGCAGCACCTTGGATCCGCTCGCGGCCAGCTCCAGCATCTCCTGGTAGCTGATCCGGGAGATCTTCCGGGCCTTCTTCACCACGCGGGGGTCGGCGGTGAAGATGCCGTCCACGTCCGTGTAGATCTCGCAGACCTCGGCGTCCAGCGCGGCGGCGAGCGCGACGGCGGTGGTGTCCGAGCCGCCGCGGCCGAGCGTGGTGATGTCCTTCGTGTCCTGGGACACGCCCTGGAAGCCGGCCACGATCGCGATCGCGCCCTCGTCGAGCGCGGAGCGGATCCGTCCCGGCGTCACATCGATGATGCGCGCTTTGTTGTGGACCGCGTCGGTGATCACACCGGCTTGACTGCCGGTGAACGACCGTGCGTCGACGCCCAGGTTTTTGATCGCCATCGCCAACAGCGCCATCGACATTCGCTCACCCGCGGTGAGCAACATGTCGAGCTCGCGCCCGGAAGGGATGGGACTCACCTGCTGCGCCAGATCGATCAGCTCGTCCGTCGTGTCGCCCATCGCGGACACCACCACGACCACTTCGTGGCCCTGCTTCTTGGTGTCGACGATTCGCTTGGCCACGCGCTTGATGCCTTCGGCATCGGCGACGGAGGAGCCGCCGTACTTCTGCACGACAAGGCCCACGTGCGCTCCTCGCTTGATATCTGTGCGGTCGGCACAGTCTAACTAGGCCGCACAGTGGTCAAAGCTTTATTCACATTGTGAGACGTACGTATCACTAGGCGGGATTGTGCGACGTACGCATCACTAAGCGGTCATTCGGTGACGAAGACCCGGTTTCCACGCCGGACTCCGCTCCGAAAAGATCCGAATCACCCGCTTTCGAGTGGTCAGGTGTGCGGGCCGCCCAGGACCACGGCCTCGTCCAGTTGCTCGGCGAGTTCGTCGACCAACTCGTCGGCGAGCGCCTGTCCGGCCGGATCCAGGCTCTCCATGATCGGATCGTCCAGGCGAGCGTGCGACACCACCGACTGCAGCGCGCGCAACACGGCGCTCGCGGTCGCGCCCCAGTTGGACAGGTACGAGAACTGCCACCACCACAGGGCCTCGCGACTGCGTCCGGCCCGATGATGGGCCAGCCCGTGCGCGAGGTCGGCCACCACGTCGGCGACGTCGTCCGACAGCCGCGCGGCGACCGGCTTGGACTTCGGCACGTACGGGTCGAAGACCTCGTAGTACACGTCGATCGGCTCCAGCAGCCGGGACAACGCCGAACGCAACGCGTCGACGTCCGGGTCCGGACCCGAGTCGGGCTCGAAGCGGTCGTCGGGCACCACGTCGGCGATCGCGCCGAGTCGGCCGCCCGCAAGCATCAATTGCGAGACCTCCAGGAGCAGCATCGACACCGCCTGCTCCGGCTCCTCGCCCTTGGCCACCTCGGTGACGGCCAGGACGAAGCTGTCGATCTGGTCGGCGATCTCACTGGTGAATTCGTTCAGGTCGTCAGACATCGAGCAGTCGTCTCCCCTCGAAGGCACGCCCGAGCGTGACCTCGTCGGCGTACTCCAGGTCGCCCCCCACCGGCAGCCCGCTGGCCAACCGGGTCACCCGCAGACCCATCGGCTTGCACAGGCGAGCCAGATACGTCGCGGTCGCCTCTCCTTCCAGGTTCGGGTCGGTGGCCAGGATCAACTCGGTCACCACACCATCCGCGAGCCGGGTCATCAGCTCACGAATCCGCAGGTCGTCGGGGCCCACGCCCTCGATCGGGCTGATCGCGCCACCGAGCACGTGATACCGGCCCCGGAACTCGCGGGTCTTCTCGATCGCCACGACATCCTTGGACTCCTCGACCACGCAGATCACCGCGACGTCGCGTCGCGGGTCGAGACAAATTCGGCACTGCTCCGATTCCGCCACGTTGCCGCATGTGGCGCAGAACCGCACCTTGTCCTTGACCTCGACGAGCGCGTGCACGAGTCGCCGGACGTCGGCCGGGTCGGCCGCCAGGAGGTGGAAGGCGATGCGTTGCGCGCTCTTCGGCCCTACACCGGGCAGTCGGCCCAGCTCGTCGATGAGGTCCTGTACGACGCCTTCGTACACCTACCGTCTCCCTGCTTGGTCTGATTCCTGGTGGAACTGTGTGCGGGTGTTGCGTGGGCTCGGCTTTCGGTCGTGGGGGCTCGGCTCACATGCCGGGCAGTCCGAGTGGACCGCCGCCCATGCCCTGGGCCAGCGGGCCCATCAACTGGGACTGCATCTCCAGAGCGGCGCGGTTGGCGTCGCGCACCGCGGCGACGATGAGGTCGCCGAGGGTCTCCGTGTCTTCAGGATCCACCGCGGACGGCGAGATCTCCAGAGCCAGCAGCTCGCCCGCGCCGGACACGGTCGCGGTCACCAGGCCGCCACCGGCGCTTCCGGTCACCTGGGTGCGGGCGAGTTCGTCCTGCGCCGCCATGAGGTCCTGCTGCATCTTCTGCGCCTGCTGCAACAACTGCTGCATGTCGGGCTGGCCACCACCGGGAAACACCTGGACACCCTTCGTCGCTCGGATGCGGCTTCGCACCGCCTCGGGACGGCGCCCGTTCGGCGGTCGTCCTGCGGTCGAGCCTACGGCTCCGGGCGGGGCGGATGCGCGGCGACGGGAGGCTTGGGGCAGGTCGGTGGTGGGGCCGGCGGGTCGGGTGGGGCTCAGGTGGTGGGCGACTCGTCGATGATCGTCGCGCCGAGCTCGCGGGCGAGCAGTTCGTGGGTGGACAGGCCGCCGTCGTCCGCCAGGTCCTCGTCGTCGTACCGGCCGATGTCCTCGGGGATGCCGTAGTCCGGCTCGGGCGGAGGCGGGGGTTGCTGTGGCTGGGGGCGGGTGGGCGGTGTCTGTGGGGCGCCCGAGCCTGCGCCCGGTGTGGGGCGGGGCGGGGCGGGGGGCGGGGTGGGCGCGACCGCAGGGGTGGGGGCGGGGGCGCCCGGCCAGGCGCCGGGGGGTGGGGTGGCGGGGGCGCGATCCGCAGGCGGGGGCGAGGTCGTGGCCGGGGGTGCCTGGGGCGGGGCCTGGGGGGCCTGGCTGCCGGGGCGGCGGGCGGGGGCGGCTCCGGATTCGCCGGTGACGACGCAGTCGATTCGCCAGTCGAAGCCGAAGGCGTCCTGGACGGACTGCCGGACGATCTCGTCCCGGCCGCTGCTGCGGAAGCCCTCGCGGGCGCCGGCCTGCTCGAAGGCGAGGGTCAGGGTGGTGCCGTCGAAACCGGCCACGGTCACGGTCTGCAGCATCATCCAGGCGACCCGGTTGCGGCCGCGTACGGCGTCCAGGATCTGCGGCCACATCTCGTGCACCCGGGCCAGGTCGCCGGTGGGCTGGGAGTGGGCGGCGGTGGGGGGTGTTTGGGTGGGCTGGTACTGCTGCTGCGGAGGCTGGGGTTGGTGGGGCTGGTGGGGCGCCGCGGCGGGGGGTGGGCCGGAGCCGGCGGTGCGGGCCTGGGGCCAGGCGCCGGGGGCCGTGGGGGGTTGCTGGGATTGCTGGGGCTGGTGGTGTTGCGGCTGCGGCTGGGCTTGTTGTGGCTGTGGTTGCTGCGGCTGGGTTGCGGGAGCCGATACAGGGGCCTGGGGCGGGGCGGCCTGCGGCGGGCGGGTCGGCGCGGGGGCCGGGGCCTCGGCGCGGGCGTGGTCCGGGGTGGCGGGCCCGGCGGGGAGGCCGCCGACCGACACGCGGCGTTCCAGCCGTTCCAGGCGCGTCTGCAGGCCCTGCTCGCCGGCGTCGACGGCGGGCAGCAGTACCCGAGCGCAGATCAGCTCCAACTGGAGCCGCGGCGCGGTGGCGCCACGCATCTCGGTGAGGCCGGTGTTGACGATGTCGGCGGCACGGGTCAGCCCGGCCCGGCCGAACTCGGCGGCGTGCCGAACCATGCGCTCCAACTGATCGGCCGGCACGTCGATCAGGCCCTTGTCGGCCGCGTCCGGCACCGCGGCCAGGATCACCAGGTCGCGCAGCCGCTCCAGCAGGTCGGCCACGAACCGGCGCGGGTCGTACCCGCCCTCGATCACCCGGTCGACCAGCTCGAAGGCGGCCCCACCGTCCTGCGCGACAAACGCCTCGACCACGTCGTCCAGCAGCGACCGGTCGGTGAACCCGAGCAGCGAGGTGGCCATCGCATAGGTGACGCCGTCGTCGGTGGCGCCCGCGAGCAACTGGTCCATCACCGACATCGAGTCCCGCACCGACCCGGCACCGGCCCGCACGACCAGGGGCAGCACGGTCGGCTCGACCTTGATGCCCTCCGTCTCGCACACCGACGCGAGGTGGTCGCGCAGCACGCCGGGCGGCACCAACCGGAACGGATAGTGGTGCGTCCGGGACCGAATGGTCCCGATCACCTTCTCCGGTTCGGTGGTGGCGAAGATGAACTTCAGGTGCTCCGGCGGCTCCTCGACCACCTTGAGCAACGCGTTGAAGCCCGCCGACGTGACCATGTGGGCCTCGTCGATGATGTAGATCTTGTAGCGCGAACTCACCGGCGAGAAGTGCGCCTTCTCGCGCAGATCACGAGCGTCGTCCACACCACCGTGCGACGCCGCGTCGATCTCGATCACGTCGATACTGCCGGGCCCGCCGAGACCCAGGTCCCGACACGACTGACACTCGCCGCACGGCGTGGGCGTCGGCCCCTGCTCACAGTTGAGACACCGGGCGAGAATGCGCGCACTGGTGGTCTTGCCACACCCTCGCGGCCCACTGAACAGATAGGCGTGATTGACGCGGTTGTTCCGCAGGGCCTGCATCAGGGGTTCCGTCACGTGCTCCTGCCCGATGACCTCTGCGTAGGTCTCGGGGCGGTAGCGACGGTAGAGGGCGAGCGACACGCCCCCGACGATAGCCGGGCCGAAGGACACACGCGGACCCCTCACCCACCCGCCCGTGCCCGAACACCGACCCGGGTCGGGTACTGTAGGCGCCGGACCCCCCGTGCGGCGGTATCCTCCTGAACCTCCCCAGGGCCGGAAGGCAGCAAGGATAGGGAGGCTCTGCCGGGTGCACGGGGGGTTCACTGCGTCCCCACCCCCTTCGAATGGGGGTGCGCGAGCACACACCGACCTCCTGTAAGCTTCCGCACGGAGGATTCGCCTAGTGGCCTAGGGCGCACGCTTGGAAAGCGTGTTGGGTTCACCCCCTCACGAGTTCGAATCTCGTATCCTCCGCCTTCGCCCACCAGGGCAAACGATGGCCCGGACCGCTCAGCGGCCCGGGCCATCGTCGTCTCCTGGTTGCAGTTGTCGCCGTCGTCGCACAGCCCACGCACAACCAAGCAAAGGGGGAACGTGGCCGCCATAGACCAGCAGTACACGAACGTCATGGAACTGCTGAGGGCCAAGTTGCCGAGCCTGGCCGAGCAGCTCGACCAAGAGTTCAGGCAGGGCCGAGCTGTCTCAGGTGAGCAGCTCAAGAGGGAAGGGACGTTCGACGAACGGGCCAGCCTACTCGCAGACGCTGATCTGCCTGCCCTTCGGAAGACGGACATCGCGGTTGTGCCCTACACCAGCGAGGAGCGGATCGAACTGATCCGCCAAGCCCTCCTCACCCTCGCGGAGACCATGTACGCCTCGCGGGCCGCCCTGCTGAATACCGCCACGGAGCGGCGGATGGCCGTGAGCGTCGAGTTCGGCGACCCTGAACTCGAATCAGTCGTCCGCGTCGACCTCGCGAGGGAAACCGAGCCTGCTTTGGCGGCGCTCCAGACAACACGCGAACTGCTATTGCCACAAGCGCGAACGGGAGCGGAGGGCGGCCGATGAGTGCAGACGACCTGATTCAGGCCATCGAGCAGGCAATCGGTGCTCTCGAGCCTGTCTACCGCGGGAAGGCGACTGAGTCGGACCTGTACGAGGCTTCACTGCTTGTCCTGTGTATCGAGGCAGCACATGCGGCCGGCGGAACCACCCTTCTGACACAAGATGGGAAAACGCCCACTTCTTCGTTGAGGTTCCGTACGCAGCCTGGCAACCTCTGGTCCGGATCGTTTACTTACGTACTGGTGAGCTTCCCCGGCCTGCAAAAGAAACTTGAGATCCACCTGGGCGTCTACGTGATGGCTGCCACCTCGAAGGTGGCCCATGAGTGTGACGTTGCGATCATTGACCATCAAGAGGCAGAGCGAAGCCGCCAGGCCGGAGTGTACCCGCGCAGCCGCGGTCTCGAAGCCGCGATCGAGGCCAAGGACTACGAAGCCTCGCCTTCACTCGGAGTGGGCCGTGGCTTCCTCGGGCTCGCCCACGAACTGGGCGAGAAGAAATGCTCGTTGGTCTTCCCAAGTCGAAGCTCCACCAACCTGGGCGCGCTGATTGCCAAACGCTCCAGCGAGGCATACGCGGAACTATGGCCAGGCACGGTGGCAGCGGAGCGGCTACGTTCACGGCTCGATCAGGCCATCCGCAACTGGAAGGCACGCTTGTAGGAGCACAGCAGGGCTCGGCTCCAAGCCGGACCCTGCTGTTGCTCAACGCCAGCCTCACTTCTCACGAGCAGCCGCGCCCGGAAGCGTCCTACGTCCGATCCGCTCCCCATAGGAGCTTGTCGAGCTTGGTGGCGGTGTCGCGCAGCAGCGGGTCGGTGACGTGCTGGTAGCGCTTGGCCATCGTGGTCGAGGACCAGCCCATGATGGCCATGACGATGCGCTCGGGGACGCCGAGCAACAGCAGGACGGTCGCGGCGGTGTGGCGGGCATCATGAAGGCGGGCGTCGCGAACGCCTGCCTCCTGGAGGAGTTCCTTCCAGTGGTGGTAGTCGGTGTTCGGGTTGAGGATCGCGCCGGTGGCCGAGGTGAACACGTAGCCGGTCTCGGTCCAGAGCTGTCGGGCCTGGGCGCGCTCGGCGTCCTGGAGTTCGCGGTGGCGGCGGAGGATCTTGGTCAACTCGTCGGGCAGGCCGATGGTGCGGCGGCCCGCTCGGGACTTGGTGTCCTTGGTCTCGCGGCGGATCTGCTCGCGGGAAGGGCAGTAGCCGGCCTTGCGACCGCAGGTGTCGCCACAGCCGTGCGCGTACTTGGGACGCAGTCGGCCGCGTCGAACGCACACGAAGCCCGAGTCGAGGTCGACGTCCGACCACTTCAGGCCGAGGACTTCGCCCTGTCGTAGGCCGAGGGCGAGGGCGACGACCCAGCGGGCCTGGTTCCGCCGTTGCACGGCGGCGAGGAGGATCCGCTGGACCTCCTCGACCGAGTAGGGCTCGACCTCTTCCTCGTCCAGGCGCGGGGCCTTGGCGATCTTCGCGACGTTGACCGTGAGATGCCCGCGACGAACCGCCTCGCCGAGGGCGACGCTCAGGGTGCGGTGGGCGTGGTGGGCGGTGGCGGGCTTGCTGCCACCGGCCTGCATCTTCGCGTAGAAGCGCTCCAGGTGTTCGGGCTCCAGCTTGGTCAGGCGGTGCGCGCCGAGGCCGGGGGTGAGGTGCACGCGGACGTCGACCTCGTAGCCGGCGAGGGAGTTCTCGGTGACCGCGAGCGGGGCGATGTTGTCGATCCAGTGCCGGAGCCACGCCGTGAGCGTCCACGCCTGGCCGGCCTTGCGGACGGTGCCCGCGTCGCGGGCGCGCTCCAGCGCACGGACCTTCCTGGTGGTCTCGGTGCGGGTCTTGGCGGAGACGTGGCGGCGGTCGGGTCGGCCGTTGTCCTTGACACCGACGGTGACGTAGCCGTGCCAGCGGCCGTCGTTGCCCTGGAAGATGGACGAGGCGCCGTTGGGCTGCCGGGTGTTGTCGGCCATTCGATCGCCCCCGGTCAGGCCGCGAGCGGCAGGTCGGCGACGAGCAGGCCGGCGACGTAGGCGCCCAGGGCCTCGGCCGGGACGCGGCGCAGGCGGCCGATGGTGACCGAGGGGATGTCGCCGGAGGCGATCAGGGCGTACATCGTCGTGCGGCCGATGCCGAGGCGGCGGGCGGCTTCCTCGACGGTGAGGGCGACGAGGGTGGGGTCGCCGGTCGGTTCGGCGGACTCTGCGGTGTTCGGGCGGATCTGGGACAAGGCAGGTCCTTACTCGGCGGCGCCTTGGGCAAAAGGCCGCCGGGTCGTTCCGTTCAGGGATGGGCGGGACGTGGTGATGGCCGCAGCCTCGGTGTTCGTAGCACCGGGGCGGCGGGGTTTCGGGTGGGCGGCTACTCGCCCGGTGGGTCGGTTGGGTCCTCGTCCACGGTCGGTGGTTGGCCGAAGTGGACGAGGGGTGGGCCGGAGAAGGGGCCCGGGGTGACCAGCTCCTCCGCGATGACCTGGCTCACGGCTTCGCCGACCTCGTCCTCGATCTCGGGGTGGGCGTCGATGTAGGTCTCAAGGGCCTGTTGGGCGGCGGCGAGTTGGTCGTTGGCCGCTCGGATGGCGCGGTAGGACGTGCGGACGTCGTCGATCAGTTGGACGGCGCGTTCGTGCATCGCGAGTTGGGGCGGGCCGAGGAGGTTGTCGAGGTCGATGCCGAAGACCTGGGCGAAGCCGATGGCCTCGTCGAGGTTGATCCGCCGCCGGGGCTCGGCGCTCTCGATCCGCCAGATCGCGGACTGGTTGATGGGAAAGCCCGCGTCCGACATGCGCTCGGCCAGCGTCGCGGTGCTCCACTTGCGCGCCTCGCGCTCCAGGCGCACGCGCTCGGCGACGTTGTCCTCGCTCCACATCGACTGCGGGCCGCCCGGCGGGCCGGGCACCGATCCGCTCATCCGATCCTCCTTGCAATGCGATCAAGCCCTGTTGCATCGACCGCCGTTGGAGAGTAGCCTGATGCAGGACAGAATGCAAACGATCCTCCAGGGATTAACGGAGGATCGGCCCGGGTAGCACCGGGAACGCAAAAGGCTCCCGGCGCTACGAACGCCGGGAGCCCCACAACACACCTCTCGACCGCCCATCCCTGAACGCTCGACCACGGCGGAACCGGGTTGCCCCCCGGACCGCCGAGTGAGGAAATGCCTTGAGCAAGCGTACGACGCCCGCCCTCCGGGTCGCATCCGCCACGCGCCGTCCCACCCGGACGGAGGCGCGATAGCCGTGGCGCGCATCCGCACGATCAAGCCGGAGCTGTTCAGCTCCGAGAGTCTGGCCTCGGTCAGCGTGACCGCCGAGCGCACCTTCGTCGGCCTCTTCACCCAGGCGGACGACCACGGACGCCACCGGGACCACGCCGCGATCATCGCCGGGGTGCTGTGGCCGCTGCGTCCCGAGCACACGCCGCTCGACGTCGAGAACGACCTCCAGCAGCTCGCCGAGGCCGGACTCCTCTGCCGCTACACAACCCCGGACGGCAAGCGGTACCTGCACATCGTGACCTGGCACGAGCACCAGAAGATCAACCGGCCGAGCGCCTCCCGGCTGCCCGCCTGCCCGGATCACGACGCCTCGCGCAAGAAGGCCGGAGGAGCTTGCGGGGACGACTCGCAGAGCCCTCACGGAGGGCTCAGTGAGGGCTCGGTGAAGGTTCACCGCACCCTCACGGATGACTCCGTGAATCGCGAATCCGCAGGTCGGACGGCATTCCGTGAGGGTTCAGTGAACCCTCACGGAGATGTCGGTGAGGGCTCAACGCCCGGATCTAGGATCTTGGATCCTGGACCTAGGATCTTCCCTCCGGGGGGCGCGGGCGCCCACGCGCCCGACACCACTCCCGCGCTCGTCGCCGAGTACGTGAACGCCTGCCGCACCCGGCCGCCGGAGAGCGTCCTGAGCCGGATCGGCCGGGAGACGAAGATCCTCCTGGACGAGGGCGTGTCCACCGAGCACATCCGGGCCGGCCTGGAGCGGCTGCGGGCCAAGGGCCTCAACCCGAGTGCCCTGCCGGGGCTGGTCAACGAGGTCATGAACGCCGACCGACCCGGCGCCCCGACGGCGTACCGGCCGTGGACCAACCCCGAGGACCCCGAGGCGGCCTACGGCGGTGACCTGTGACCACCGGCCTCCGCCGACCCGCCGACCCGCAACGGGTGGGCACCGGTTCCGAGCAGCGTGTCCTGCGCATCCTCGCCCAACGCGGCCTCGACCCCGCACGCCCGCTCGACACCGACGACGAGAGCGACCGCATCGCCGACGCCCTGGCCATGGCGGAACATCGCATCCCACCGCGCTACCGCTCCGCCGTCGCCGACCACCCCGGCATCACCGGGTGGATGCGGCGGATCGTCAACGAGGCCAGACCCGGACCGGGGGGACGTTCGGCATCGCCACCGGGCCCTCGCTGCTGATCGCCGGGACCACCGGCACCGGCAAGACCCACCAGGCGTACGGAGCCGTCCGCGGCCTCCTCCAGGCCGGGGTACGCCTGCGCTGGAACAAAACCACCACCGCCGACCTGTACGCCGTCATGAGGCCTCGTCAGGGCCACGACGCAGAAGGCGAGATGCGCGAAATGCGCCGCTGCCCGCTGCTCATCCTCGACGACCTCGGCGCCGCCAAGACCTCCGAGTGGACCGAGGAACTGACCTACCGCCTCGTCGACCACCGCTACGAGCACATGCTGCCGACCCTGTTCACCACCAACCTGCCCATCCCCCGCATCCGCGACGTCCTCGGCGACCGGGTCGCCTCCCGCCTCGCCGAGATGACCGACCGCGTCATCCTCACCGGGCCCGACCGACGTCGCCGACCGACGGACTGACCCGCCGTCGGAAGCTGCCTCGGCGCTCGGAACGTCACGGCACGGAGCGCCCGCAGACGCTGCCCCTCGGTATCGAGGACGAGTGCAACGCCACCGCGTCCGGACCTTGCCCAAACCCTTGCCCACCCCATCGACACTTCGCAGGAGGCGACTCTGACCACCACCTTCCACGCCCCCGGTTCCGCACGAGCGACAACCTGGGACCGCGCGGCGATCGCCGGGCTCGGCCTCGCCGGGTTCGCCCTGTCGTACGACGCGCTGCGGCAGATGGCCGTGGCGGTGCATGTGCGCGGGGCGCTGAGTTTCCTGTTTCCGCTGCTGATCGACGGGTTCATCGCCTACGGCATCCGCGCGCTGCTGGTCCTGCGGACCGCGCCGCCGGCCGCGCGGGTGTACGTGTGGGCGCTGTTCGGATCGGCGACCGGCGCGAGCATCTGGGCCAACGCCCTGCACGCGGTGCGCATCAACCAGCAGACCGACCCGGGGGACGATCCCGGGCTGCGGTTGGGCGACACCACCGTCGGCGTCCTGTCGACCCTCGCGCCGCTCGCCCTCGCCGGGGCGGTCCACCTGTACATCCTCATCGCCCGCCAACCGGCCCCCGCCACCGCTGTGACCGACCGGCGGATCGCGCCCGGACACCCGTCCCGGACTAGCGACCCGGTGACTGACCGACTGCCCACAGCGACGGTCACTGGGGACGTCGAGCAGACCGAACTCGCCCTCGCCGGACCGGAGGCAACCGTGTTCTCCGCCGAGGCGGACCCCGCCACGGCCGAGGACGACCTTCTGCCGGCCGCCCGCCGGGCCGTCGCGGACGGCGGCCGGATCACCCGGGCGATCGTCGCCAACGCC
>NZ_JBHZAV010000038.1:0-67101 GCF_042754445.1 Embleya sp. NPDC059213 | reverse complement strand
GGTTCGCGATCGGGGCCGCTGTGCTCGCTGCGCTCGCGATCCGGGTCGTCCCGCCGGTTCGGTTCGCGATCGGGGCCGCCGTGCTCGCTGCGCTCGCGATCCGGGTCGTCCCGCCCGTTCCGCTCACGACCCGGGCCGCCGTGCTCGCTGCGCTCGCGACCCGGGCGGTCCCGCCGGTTCGGGCCGTCCCGCCCGTTCCGCTCACGATCGGGGTCGCCGTCCCGTTGCGCTCGCTACCCGGGCCATCCCGCCGGTTCTGCTCACGACCGAGGCCGCAGTGCTCGCTCGCGCTTGCGACCCGGACGGTCCCGCGCGACTGGGCCGCTGTGCTCGCTGCGCTCGCGACCCGGGTCGTCCCGCCGGTTCGGTTCGCGATCGGGGTCGCCGTGCCCGCTGCGCTCGCGATCCGGGCCGTCCCGCCCGTTCCGCTCACGACCCGGGCCGCCATGCTCGCTCCGCCCACGTCCCGGGCCGCCATGCTCGTCGCCCTGCCGCCCGCAGCCCCCAGCCCCGCGCGCTACACCCGCGACCCACCCCACCCCACCCGTCGCACCCACGACCCACGCTCCACCCCGAACGTGCTCGCTGCGCTCACGCCCCGCGCCCTCATACTTCGTCCGCCCACGACCCGCCTCGGCCCGCTCACGACCCGGGCCCTCCGCCTACGCCCCGCGACCGACGCCAACCGACCAAGCGCCCCCACTTCCATCTCGGCGCCCCCAACCCCCCCAATCTCCCCCAACCTCCCAACCCCCCTAAACCGCCCCCACCTTCGTCAAAAACGCCATTGTCTTCTCCGGGTCGTACATGAACTCCTCGAACTCCACCGGGTTGTCGAAAGCGCTCATCACCGCGTCGCACACGGCGGGGCACGTGTTGCCCGCGCCCATCAGCATCTGGACGTGCTCCGGGGGGACTCCGAGCAACGAGCTGGAGAACTTGACGCCGTGTCGGGCGCGGGACCAGAACGCGTCGAAGACCGACTGCATCCAGGCCGCGTCGAACGGGAGGTCGCCGCGCGCGACGATCTCGTTCAGGTACAGGTCGGCGGCTCGTGCGGCGTTGTTGGAACCCTGTCCGCTGATCGGGTCGTTGGTGACCAGGACGTCGCCGATGCCCAACGCGATACCGCCCATCGGCAGTTCGGCGATCGGCTTGCGCACGATCGGGGCGAAGCCGCCGCTGAGCACGCACATCGGGTCGGTGAGTTCGGCGCGGCTGATCCGGTCGTGGTCCCACGGCGCGAACTGCCGGACCAGGTCCCGCAGCACGGCCCAGTGGGTGTCGGGGTCGCGTACGTCGCGGAACACGTCCAGCGGGCCGCCCGGCACGGCTTCCAGCAGGATGATGTCGCACGGGCCGGACAGCGTCAGGCCCGGGAACATGATGATCTCGCCGATTCCGGGGATCGCGTTGACGTGCAGCGCGGCGTACCCGACCTCCGGGCGCGGCGTCGCGCCGTGGAAATAGGCCACCGACAACTGCCGCTGGGGCTTGGTGAATTCGGACTTCTCGTGATCGCGGTCGAACATCGACACCAGCTCGCCCTTGCCGGCGGCCACCACGACCAGGTCGTAGTTGCGGGTGTACCAGTCGATGTCGGAGACCGCGACCGGGTGCACCACCAGGTTGCCGCCGCGGGCCACGAACAGGTCCATCCACGCGGGCATCTTCATCCGCTGGTCGACCGACTGCGCGCCACCCAGATCGCCCAGCCAGTTCACCACCGGCGTGCCGTCCGGGCCGGGGATGGTGAACCCGGCCCGGTCGATCGGCGGCACGCGATCCGACCACAGGTCCAGGCCGTGCGGCTGCTCCAGCGCGATCGTCGACGGCATCATGATCTGCGTCGAGGTCACTCGCCCGGCGCGGATCTCGTCGGGAGTCCGCTCGGTCATCACGGTCACGTCGTAGCCGTGGGCCAGCAACCCCAGGCCGAGTTGGAGCCCGGATTGGCCGGCACCGACGATGAGGATCCTGCGCATGGCTGACGTCCCTTCCCCTGATCAAAGTCGACAGCATCGTATGGCTCGCGCTGCGTGTTCAGCGGAATACCGACCGAGAAAGAAACCGCACAGCCCGCGCGCGGCCGGCTCGTGCACAGCCGTCCCGCATACGGCCGTCCCGCGCACAGCCGTCCCGCACACGGCCCCGCGCAGCCCGCCACCGATCCGCCCGCCATCACGCAACGCGCCGCCACCCGACCCAACTCCGCTACATGAACCACGACTCCGCTACATGAACGACGACTCCGCCGTGAGCCCCAACCCCGGGTCCGCGCCCGTCACGATCGGCTGGCAGTTGCCCCAGCCGACCCCGCCGCCGACCGGGTCGGTCACCCGTACCACCGTGTCCCGGATCTGGTGCAGCCGGCGGGCCTGTTCGGGGGTCGAGCAGTCCGCGATCCGCTCGCCCTCCACGTGCAGGTCGCCGCGCCACTCGCCGTGGTGTCGGCCGTCCAGGCCGAAGTACAGGCCCGCGCCGAGGTGGAAGCCGGTCGCCGAGACCACCTCCAACTCCAGCGGCCGGGTCGAACCGTCCGCCATCGTCGCGTGCAACTTCCCGCCGAGCAGCCGCCGGTTGGCCGGGTCGTAGCTCAACTCCGGTACCAGGTCGGCCCATTCCTCCACGCGGCCGTCGGGGTGCTCGACCCCGCCCATCACCCGCTTCTGCGCGAAGCCGGGCCCATTGGTGATCTGGTAGTGCAGGAACAACGCGTACCGGCTGCCGTCCGCCCGCTCCATCAGGATGGGCGCCCAGATCATCCGGAACGACATCGAGGCGGGCATCCCGGCCGGCTCCAGGTCGGCCGCCGGCGCCCCCACGTCGTAGCGGGTGCCCCACGAGTGGTCGCGCGTCGACACCCACGTGTCGGGGGTGATCTCGGTGCGCTCGCCGTCCACTTCGACCCAGCCCGAGGCCACCCCGGTCTGGTGGTAGCGCACCAGGTCGGCGGTGGTGCGGTAGCCGCGCCGGTTGTGCGTACGGTCCTCGCAGACCGCCGGGACGGCCGCCTCGAAGGTCCAGTCGAAGGCGATCGGCTGGGCTTCGTTCGCCTCCAGGGCGAAGCGCACCACCCGGAGCGGCTCGATCACCTCGTAGCGGATCGGTCCCACCGTCGTGGTGTGCGGTTCGGGCGACAACCGGCGCGAGGCGCGGACCGTGAGCTGTTCGACGCCGCGCGAGATGCCCGCATAGCCGTCCATCACGTTGCGGTTCGTGTACTTGCCCAGCCCGAAGCCCAGTTGCAGGCTGCCGTCCCGGGCCGTGGCCATCGCGCAGACCTTCTCGGTCCACGACGGGTCGGTAGTGGCCACGGTCGCGAACGTCTCGGCGACCTGGTGGTGAAAGCCTTCGTCGGCCGCGGTGAGCGGCCCGATCGGGTTGGTCACGAATCCTCCGTGGATCGGTGTGGCGTCCCGAGCACCGGGACGCTGCCGGATTCTCCGCCGGACCCAGCCAACAGACCAGAGCCTTGACCTGTGACAGAGAACCTGTTTTCGTCATCCGGGTATCCGAGGCACCGGGTCCCGTCGAATCACGTCGCGCGAGCGACAGCGGAGGGGGAGCGCCACCATGGAACGTGTTCCGATCGACGGACCCCTGGCCGGCCTGCGCGTCGTGGACCTGTCCACGGCCGCGACCGGTCCGTACGCGGTGACCCTGCTCGCCGATCAGGGCGCCGACGTGATCAAGATCGAACGCCCGGGGATCGGCGACATCTCCCGCTGGATCGGCACCGCGACCGGTGGCATCAGCGCGCTCTACCAGATGTGCAACCGCGGCAAGCGCTGCGTCGCGGTGGACCTGCGCACCGACCGGGGCCGCGACCTGGTGCGCGAACTGATCGCGCGGGCCGACGTGGTGGTGCAGAACTGGCGGCCCGGCGTGGCCGAACGGCTCGGCCTGGGCTACCCCGACGTGCGGCGGGACGACCTCGTCTACTGCTCGATCTCCGGCTTCGGGGCGCACGGGCCGTACGCCGGCAAAGGCGCCTACGACACGGTGATCCAGGCGTACGGCGGGATCGCCGAGAACCAGAAGGACCCGCAGACCGACCGCCCGAGGTTCTCCAACCAGGCCCTCGCCGACAAGGTCACCGCGCTCACCGCCGCGCAGGCGATCACCGCGGCCCTGTACGCCCGCGAGCGCGGACGCGGCGGCCAACATCTGGAACTGTCCATGCTGGACGCGGTGATCTCCTTCATGTGGGTCGACTCGGCCGGCAACGACGTGCTGCGCGACGGCGACGGCAGCCAACCCGGCAGCTTCGTCGCGGACGTACGCCCGTACGCCTTCCTGGACGGCTGGGGCATCGCCACGCCCACCTCGGACGCGGACTTCGCCGGCATGTGTCGGGCGTTCGGCGTCGACGGGTACGACGACCCCCGGGTGGCCACGATCGCCGAGCGCCGGCGCAACCGCGAGGTCGGCCACGCGTTGGTGACCCGCTGCCACGAGGCCGCGACCAAGCTCACCGTCGCCGAGGGCATCGCCCGCCTGGAGGCGCAGAACGTGCCGTGCGGGGTCGTACTGGGCCCCGCCGATCTCGCCGGCGACCCGCACATCGCCGCCGTCGGCGTGCTGGAGGACGATGTGCACCCCACCGCCGGTCGGCTGCGGCAGCCCCGGCATCCGGCGCTGTTCGGCGGTACACCCGCGCGGTTGGGCACACCGGCCCCCACGCTCGGCGCCGACACGGACGCGATCCTCGCCGAACTGGGCCTCGACACGGACCGGGTGGCCGAACTACGGGCGGCCAAGATCGTCTGCTAGGCCCCGCGGGCGGCGGCCGTGGGGACTGCGGCCGCCTCGTCCGCAAACGCCGGACGGGCTGATTCGGGCTTGCCCGGGCCTGTCGGCCCGGTCGTCCTCGAACGCCGGGCGGGCCGAGTCGGTGTGGTCGGGCCGATCGGTGTGGTCGGGCTTGCCGGCCGCGGTGCCGTCGCGTTGCGTAGAGGCGTCCTCGAACGCCCGACCGGCCCGATCGCGCCGCTCCCGATTCCTCAGGCCCGAAAGACCGTCCACTGGTCTCGGGCGCTCCAGCCCGAGTCGTGGCCCTCGTGGTCCTGGACGCGCACGCTCCAGTAGTACGTCTCGCCCCTCTCGACGCGGAGGCCGAAGGGGCGCACGCCGATGTGCTCGGCGGACTGGACCACGCCGCTGTCCCACACGGCGGGGTCCACGCCACCGTCGGTCACCGCGTCGACCGCGCGGGGGTCGGTCGAGACGACCAGGCGGTAGTTGCGCTGCGTCTGGATCCGGCCGCCCAGCCGGACCGTCCAGCTCATGCCGTCGGGGTCCGCCTCCGGGTTGTGCGCGGGCGCGACCGCGGTCAACGTGCGCGGCGAAGTGGGCGCCGTACAACCGAGGAGAGCGCCGGTCGACATCAGACCCATGAGAAGCACGAGGCCCACTCGGCCCACTCGGCCCATCTGTCGTACCGGCCTCACACACACCCCTGTTTCCGGCGGCAGATGATCACGGCGACTCTACGGATGTGACACGCGTCACCGGAAGTGCTCCGCCGGCGGGGCGCGCGACGTGCGCGGGTGGGCGGTATCCGGGTTGCGTCCGGGCCCGGGCGCGCGAGCAGGCAGGATAGAGCCTGTGACTCTCATCGATCTGCTCCCCGCCGAGGCCGACCCCGACGCCCTGTACGAAGCCTTCGCGTCGTACGCCGAGGAGCGTGGCCTCACCCTGTATCCCGCGCAGGAAGAGGCGCTGATCGAGCTCGTCTCGGGCAACAACGTCATCCTCAACACGCCGACCGGCTCGGGGAAGAGCCTGGTCGCCGCCGGCGGGCACTTCGCCGCGATGGCGCGCAAGGAGCGCAGCTTCTACACCGCGCCGATCAAGGCGCTGGTCTCGGAGAAGTTCTTCGACCTCGTCGCCCAGTTCGGCACCGAGAACGTCGGCATGATGACCGGCGACGCCTCGGTCAACGCGACCGCGCCGATCATCTGCTGTACCGCCGAGGTGCTGGCCAACATCGCGCTGCGCGACGGCGCGGACGCGGATGTCGGCTTCGTGGTGATGGACGAGTTCCACTACTACGGCGACCCGGACCGGGGCTGGGCCTGGCAGATCCCGCTGATCGAGCTGCCCAGGGCGCAGTTCCTGCTGATGTCGGCCACGCTCGGCGACATGGACCGCTTCCAGGGCGACCTGAAGCGACGCACCGGCCGGACCACCGCGATCGTCAAGTCGGCCACGCGCCCGGTCCCGCTGTACTTCTCCTACCGGGTCACCCCGCTGCACGAGACCATCGAGGAACTGCTGACCACGCGTGAGGCGCCCGTCTACATCGTGCACTTCACCCAGGCGTCGGCGGTCGAGCGGGCCCAGTCGCTGATGAGCATCAACATGTGCACGCGGGCGGAGAAGGATCAGATCTCGTCGGTGATCGGCGGTTTCCGGTTCACCACCAAGTTCGGCCGGCAGCTCTCGCGCTGGGTGCGACACGGGATCGGCGTGCACCACGCGGGCATGCTGCCCAAGTACCGCCGGCTGGTCGAGCGGCTGGCCCAGGCCGGTCTGCTCAAGGTGATCTGCGGTACCGACACGCTCGGCGTCGGGGTCAACGTGCCGATCCGTACCGTGCTGTTCACCGCACTGTCCAAGTACGACGGCCAGCGGGTGCGCCGGCTGCGGGCGCGCGAGTTCCACCAGATCGCCGGGCGGGCCGGGCGGGCCGGATTCGACACGGTGGGCAATGTGGTCGCGCAGGCTCCCGAGTACGAGATCGAGAACATCAAGGCGCTGGCCAAGGCCGGGGACGACCCGAAGAAGCGCCGCAAGGTGGTCCGCAAGAAGGCCCCCGAGGGCTTCGTGGGCTGGAACGACGAGACCTACACCCGGCTTCAGGAGGCCGAGCCGGAGCCGTTGGCGTCGCGCTTCCGGGTCACCCACGCGATGCTGCTCGCGGTGATCAACAGGCCCGGCAACGCGTTCGAGGCGATGCGGCACCTGCTGGTCGACAACGACGAGCCGCGAGCCCAGCAGTTGCGGCACATCCGGCAGGCGATCGCGATCTATCGTTCGCTGCTGGACGGCGGCGTGGTGGAGAAGCTCGACGCTCCGGACGAGGAGGGTCGGATCGTTCGGCTCACCGTGGACCTCCAGGCCGACTTCGCGCTCAACCAGCCGCTGTCCACGTTCGCGCTGGCCGCCTTCGACCTGCTCGACCCGGAGGCGCCGACCTACGCGCTCGACGTGCTCTCGGTGGTCGAGGCCACCCTCGACGACCCGCGCCAGATCCTCGCCGCGCAGCTCAACAAGGCCAAGGGCGAGGCGGTCGGCCAAATGAAGGCGGACGGCATCGAGTACGAGGAGCGGATGGAGCGGCTCGCCGACATCCAATACCCGCGCCCGCTCGAAGAGTTGCTCGAACACGCCTACGCCATCTACATGCGCAGCCACCCGTGGGTCGGCGACCACCCGCTGTCGCCCAAGTCGATCGTGCGGGACATGTACGAGCGGGCGATGACCTTCGGCGACTACGTCGGCTGGTACGAACTCGCGCGCACCGAGGGCATCGTGCTGCGCTACCTGGCGAGCGCCTACAAGGCGCTCAACCAGACCGTGCCGGACGACGCGAAGAACGAGGACCTGCACGATCTGATCGCGTGGCTGGGCGAGTTGGTCCGACAGGTCGACTCCAGCCTGCTCGACGAGTGGGAGAAGCTGGCCAACCCGGATGCGACCCAGGAGGAACTCGACGACATCGAGGGCCGCACCACGCCGGTCACCGCGAACGAGCGGGCGTTTCGGGTCCTGGTCCGCAACGCGCTCTTTCGCCGGGTGGAACTCGCGGCCCTGCGGCGCTACTTCCAGCTCGGCGAATTGTCCGAGCAGGAGGGCGACGGCAACTGGGACGCGGAGCGCTGGCAGGACGCGTTGGAGGACTACTGGGACGAGCACGACTCGATCGGTACCGGTCCCGACGCGCGCGGCCCCAAGCTCATGCAGATCACCAAGGAGGACTCGGCGTGGCGGGTCCGTCAGGTCTTCGACGACCCGGCGCAGGACCACGACTGGGGGATCACCGCCGAGGTGGACCTGACCGAGTCGGACGAGACCGGGCGCGCGGTGCTGCGGGTGGTCGCGGTCGATCGCATGTGAACTCGTCCGGGTGTGCGGCGGTCGGGCAGACTGGGCCGATGACGAAGAAGCGGTCCGGCGTCGACGCCCACGGTTCGATCCTGTCCTGGCGTTCGCACAACTCGGTGTTGTCGATCGCCTCCGAGGGTTCGGTGCTCTCGATCGGCTCGGTCGGCTCGGTGTTGTCGATCGGTTCGGTCGGCTCCGCCCTGTCCGCCGGGTCGATCGGTTCGACCCTGTCGGCCGCCTCGATCGGCTCCTACCTGGGCGTGGCCTCGGCGTTCTCGGCCCAGTCGGTCTGGTCCGCCTTCTCGTTCCAGTCCAGCGGCGCGATCTTCGACCACCACAACACCCGAAAACTCGCCCGCCGAGCAGCCCTGCCCACCGCCGCCGCCCTGGCCACCCTCGCCACGGCGGCCCTCCTCACCCGCCGACCCCTCCGCTGAACCGGCGACCCGCCCTCGGCCGACCCGCCCGATTCGCCGGCCCGTGATCCCCGGCCGGCGAGGTCAGCCCAGGTCCAGGTCGTTTGCCGGCTTCGAGGTGGGGCGGGGGGTGGGGGTGCGCTTGGTGCCGGCGAAGGCGGTGAGGTCGTAGGCCGTTTCGGCGTGTACGGCCAGGTCCAGGCCGACCTGCTCGTGGTCGGCGTGGGCGCGGAAGCCGATGGTGCGGTCGATCACCTTGGCGATCGTGTACGTGACGCCGAAGGAGAACGCGGTCACCACCACGATCGCCACCACCTGCTTGCCCAGCAGCGCGAGGCCGCCACCGTGCAGCAGGCCCGCCGGCCCGCCGGTGACGTCGGCGGCGGCGAACAGGCCGATCAGCAACGTACCGACCACCCCGCCGACGTAGTGCACGCCGACCACGTCGAGCGAGTCGTCGTAGCCGAAGCGGTGCTTCCAACCCACCGCGAAGCTGCACAGCACCCCCGCGACCAGGCCGATCGCCATCGCGCCGGGCAGATCCACCACGCCACAGGCGGGGGTGATCGCGACCAGGCCCGCGACCGCGCCGGAGGCCGCCCCGAGCGTGGTGGCGTGCCCGTCCCGGCGCTTCTCCACCGCCAGCCAGCCGAGCAGCGCGGTGCACCCGGCCGCCTGCGTGTTCACCAGCGCCTGAGCGGCCAGGCCGTTCGCGCCCAGCGCCGAGCCGCCGTTGAAGCCGAACCAGCCGAACCACAACAATCCGGCCCCGAGCACCACGAGCGGCAGGTTGTGCGGTCGCATCGGATCACGCTTGAAGCCGATCCGCGGGCCGAGTACCAGGGCCACCGCCATACCCGCCGCGCCGCAGTTGATCTCGACCACCAGGCCGCCCGCGAAGTCGAGTGCGCCGAGCCGGTGCGCGATCCAGCCGTTCGGCCCCCACACCCAGTGCGCCAGCGGCACGTATACGCAGATGACCCAGACCGCGCAGAAGAGCACCCACGCCTTGAACCGGGTGCGGTCGGCGATCGCACCGGAGATCAGCGCCACGGTCAGGATCGCGAAGGTCAACTGGAACGCCATGAACAGCAGCTCGGGCACCGTGCCGTGCAGGTCGGTCGGCTTGGTGCCGGCCATGAACACGTCGCCGAGATCACCGAGCAGCCCGCCGCCCACATCGCCGCCGAAGGCCAGGCTGTAGCCGAAGGCGATCCAGACCACGGTCACCACCGCGATCGCCACGAAGCTCATCATCAGCATGTTGAGCACACTCTTGGCCCGGACCATGCCGCCGTAGAAGATCGCCAGGGCGGGGGTCATCAGCAGCACGAGCGCCGTGGCCACCAGCAACCACGCGGTGTCTCCGGCGTTCGGGGCGTCGGTCGCGACGGTCATGCGGCTCCCTCATGGGCCTGATCGGGTCGGGGACTGTGGTCAGGGTGGGCAGCCCGGGTTTCCTGCCGTATACCTCGGTGTTACGCGCGGGTTAAGGAACCGGCCCCGTGTTACGCGCGGATTGCCCGACGGTGAGCGAGTGCTCACACGGTGAGCGCCCCGACACGCTCACGAAATACACACCCGCGCAGCGCCGATCCGAAACACACCCGCACGGCACCGATCCGAAACACCACGCACGCAAGCAGCGCAGCCGCGGCAGGCATCGCCCACCTCGCGGCACCCATCCGGACCCTGTCTCGGTCCCCGCCCCGCTCCCGCCCCGCCCCCGGCCCTACTCCGGTGCCCGGCCGCCCGACCGTCGGGTGACCAGCCGGGCGACCGCGCCCAACCGCTCGCCGTGGCCCGTCACCCGCCGACCGGTCACCCCCTTGAGGCCGTTCACGGTCAGCGCGACCGCGACCCGACCGGCGGCGTCGAAGACCGGGGCGACCAGGGTCGAGATGTCGTAGACGGTGTCCGGGTCGACCGCGACCAGCTCGTACTCCTCCTCCCCGAGCGCGGCGGCCAACTCGGCCAACCGGTCGCGCAACAGCGTCGCCTCGCACGGGTGTTCGGCCATCCGCTCCAGCGTGTCGCCGATCCGGGTCCGGGTCGGACTGTCCAGGGTGATCGAGTAGCCGCGCTCGCGCACCGCCGCCAGCGTCGGCGGCAGGTGGATCCGGGCCGTACCGCGCACCCGTTCGTCCAGCCGGTCCAGCCACGCGTCCACCTCCGCCGGCGTGGACCAGGCGTGGAAGACCTGGCCCAGCGGTGGCACCATCCGCAACCGCTGCCCCACCCGCACGTCGGCGGAGGCCAGTTGCGGCCGGCCCTCGACGGCCAGGATGACGATCTCGTCGCCCACCGCGACGCTGGCGATCACCTCGGTGTCGAACTCGTCCGCCATCTCCCGCAGTTGGCCGCGAGCCAGGTCCACCGCCGGGTTGCCGCGCAGCGCCGCGTCCCCGAGCGCGACCAGGGCCGGACCCAACTCGTAGGTCTTGCGGCGCGGATGCCGCACCAGATATCCGGCGTCCTCCAGTGCCTGGAGCACCGACAACGCGGACGCGAGATTGATGCCGAGCGCGGCGTGCAGCTCGGACAGCGTGTACGCGCCGCCCGGATGCGCGGCGAAGAAGTTCAGAATCTCGACCGCACGACCGGCGGCCAGGGCGGGACGAACCATGACGGCGACTCTCCGACCCCCGGGCACCTTGTGGCCGGTACCTCGGCGGGTCACACTCGGGACCACGAAATACGGGATTCGAAAACATTTTTCAATATATCGAAAATGGAGTCCGCGATGAAGCTCGACGTGCTCTACGAAGTGGACGTGCCGCGCCCGTGGCACGGTGAACACCCGTACGGCCAACGGCGCGAGGAACAGCGTGCGTATCGCGAGGCGGTCGAGCAGATCCGGCTGGCCGACCGGATGGGCTTCAACACCGTCTGGGCGGTGGAGCACCACTTCCGCGAGGGCCGCTCGCACATGCCGGCCTCCGAGGTCTTCCTCGGTCACCTGGCCGGCATCACCGAGCGGATCCGGATGGGCTTCGGCGTCACGCTGACCCCGTTCGGGTTCACGCCGCCGCAGCGGATCGCGGAGAAGGTCGCGACCGTGGACATCCTGTCCGGCGGCCGGGTCGAGTGGGGGACCGGTCGGTCCACCCCGATGGAGCAGACCGCGTTCGGCGTGGACATCGCCCGCTCGCGGGACGACTGGCGCGAGGCGATCGAGATCGTCACCGGCATGTGGCGCGAGGAGTACTTCGAGTACGAGTCGGAGCGCTTCTCCTTCCCGCGCCGGATGGTCACGCCCAAACCGTTCCAGGACCCGCACCCGCCGTGCTGGATGGCCGCCACGTCACAGGGCTCGGCGGAGATCGCCGGCCGCAACGGGTTGGGCATGTTGTCCTTCTCGATCATGCAGCCGCTGGAGACGATGGCTGCCCAGGTGGCCGCCTACCGGGCGGCGGCACAGACCCCGACGCCGCTGACCGAGGTGACCACGAACAAGGTCGCGGCCTACACCCTGGTGCACACGACCGGACGCAAGCAGATCGACCGGCGGGTCTGGGACTCGGTCGCGTGGTGGTACAAGAACCTGGCGATGTTCACCCTCGAATGGGAACTGCCGCACCTCTCCCCGGCCGAACAGGACAAGACCTTCCCGCTCCTGAAGCCGATGTTCGAAGGCACCGTGCCGGTGGAGACCTTCGACGCGGCGGACATGATCGTGATCGGCGACGTGGAGACCTGCATCCGCAAGATGAAGCGCTACGCCGACCTGGGCGTGGACGAGCTGATCTGCTACGTCCAGTGGGGCTTTTTGGAACACCGCGACATCATGCGGACGATCGAAATCCTGGGCAAGGAAGTCATTCCGGAACTGGAGAAGTACCAGCCGAACACCTGACGCCCGACCCGTGTTGCGCGTCCCGTGCCCCGCAGCCCGCGAGGCGCGACGCCAGGATGTGCGATCCGGGCCGGACGATCCCTCGATTCCGGTGCTCACCAAGCGCGTTCGAGCGATGCGTTGTACGGTCCCTGGGTGACAGTCACACCGCTTGCCCACTGGCCCGCCGACTACCCGAGCGACTACGCGGTGGTGGACGTGGAGACCACCGGGCTCCGTAGTTCGGATCGCATCGTCTCGGTCGCCGTGGAGTTGCTCGATCGAGCCGGTACGGTGACCGACCGGTGGTCGACGCTGGTGGACCCGGAACGGGATCCCGGGCCGGTGCACATCCACGGACTGACCCCGGAACGGCTCGCGGGCGCGCCCACGTTCGACCGGATCGCGGACGACTTGGCCGAGTACCTGGACGGGCGGGTGCTGGTCGCGCACAACGCGCCGTTCGACTGGGGGATGTTGACCTCGGAGTACCGCCGGCTGGACACGCCGTGGCCGATGCGCCGACGGTTGTGCACGATGGCGCTGGCGCGACATCTGGAACTGCCGATCGGCGACTACAAGCTGGCCACCCTCGCGGCGCACTACCGGGTCCGCCAACTGCGCGCGCACGACGCGGTGGACGACGCGCGGGTGCTCGGTGAGATCTTCCGGTACGGCCTGCACGAGGCGGCCGGGGCCGGCCTGCCGCTGCCGTTGGCCGTGCCCGACAGCGGCTCCGGGCTGCGGCGCGGGGCGGCGGCGCGCAAGCGGATCCCGGAGCGGGCCGCCGGGCCGAAGGCGCCCTGCCCGTGGACGAATCCGGGCCGGCTCGACCTCGCGGTCGGTCTGGTCCAGGGCATGCGGGTGGCCTTCACCGGCGGCGCGGGCCATGCGCGCGAGCAGTTGGAGCGACAGGCGGCCGAGGCCGGTCTGTACGTGGCGACTTCGGTCAGCGGCAAGACCTCCGTCCTGGTGACCGAGGACCCGGGCAGCGGCAGCGGCAAGAACCGTACGGCCGCGCGCCTGGGCACGCCGGTGATCGACGAGGCCACCTACCTGCGGCTGTTGGCCCGGGTGCACCCGGGCACCCCGATCGCCGGATCCGCCCCGGTGCGAGTCCCGGCCCCACGCCCGGAGCCGGAACCCGAGCCGGAACCCGCACCCGCCTCGGGGGTGGCCGACACCCCGTCGCCGCCGTCCACCCGCCCGACGGTGCGTCAGGTCCTGGTTCTCCAGGGCCGGGACGAGCACGCCGAGGGCGGCCGGGTGCGCCAACTCGTGAGCGAATCGGGCGCCCGGCTCCGGATCAACCTCACCTCGACCGTGGACACCGTGCTGGTGTTGCCCGGCGCGGCGAGCGATCCCCGGATCGCCCGGGCCCAGGCGTTCGGCGCGGTCTGCCTGACCGAAGCCCAGTGGCGGGCGGCACCGACCGAGGCGCCGACCCCCGCCCCCGCCTCCTCCGGCCCCGGTGCGAGCGCGAGCAACCTTCCGCGCGGCGGCGCGGTGCAACTGCCCGGCGACGCCCGGCCCGGCCGGTGGATCCTGAACGCCTCGTGGGCGTGGGATCGCCCCGACGAGGACATCGACATCGTGGCGTTCCTGCTGGACGAGCACGAACGAGTACGCGGCGATTCCGATTTCGTGTTCTGGAACCAGCCGGTCGCCCCGCTGGACGTGGTCGCACTGGACGCGTCCGGCCCCGCCGAGCAGACCGTCACCCTCGAACTGGATGCGCTGCCACGTGACGTACATCGCGTCGTGGTCGCGGCTTCGGTCGACGGGACGAGCACGTTCGCGGCGGTCGGGCCGATCGAGATCGACGTGGCGCCGTTCCAGGCCACCTCGTTCCGCCGCTCGGTGCTCGACGCCGCCACGGTCGAACGGGTGTTGCTGCTCGGCACGTTCTACCGCCACGGTGTCGGGTGGAAGTTCCGTACGGAGGGTCAGGGCTACGAGTTCGACCTGGCCGGGTTGGCCGGCTCGTTCGGCGTGGAGATCGCCTGAGACCCCGTGCCGACCGGCGGGTAACCGGAGCACGATTCGGTGCCCGGGCGGTGGAGTGGTTTGCTTGACCCGGCCGACAGCAATCGAGGGCAAGGAGTGGTCATGGCGCAGGTCAGGGCAACCGCACACACGACTGTGGCGGCGGAACCGGAGGCGGTTTTCGCGGCCGTCGCGGATTACGCGGACGTGCGGCCCAAGCTGCTCACCGAGCACTTCTCGGAGTATGACGTGCGCGAGGGCGGCAAGGGTGCCGGCACGGTGGCGCACTGGCGCCTGCAGGCCACGAGCAAGCGCTCGCGCGACTGCCTGGTGACGGTCACCGAGCCGGCCGCCCTGACGCTGGTGGAGACCGACGCCAACTCGTCGATGGTCACCACCTGGACCGTGTCGGCGGACGGCGCGGGCAGCCGGGTCGAGATCGTCACGGTGTGGAACGGGGCCGGCGGCATCGGGGGCTTCTTCGAGAAGACCTTCGCGCCGGCCGGGCTCAAGCGGATCTACGACGGCGTGCTCGCGAAGCTCCCCGACGCACTCTGAGCAGACGCAGGCCGGCCCCGCCTCCAGGCGGAGCCGGCCTGCGTCGGGCCGGGACGTGCGTTCGATCCGCCGGCGGGTTCGTGGAACCCGGCGGGGGATCGGGGACCGGTCCCGACGGTCAGGTGAGCAGCGAGCCCGCGCCGAGGCCCAGGGCCGCGGCCGAGACCAGCCCGAAGAAGCCGACCCACACCGCCCCGGGGATCCGGGTCAGGTCGGCGAGCTGGTCCGCGTCCGACCAGGGGGCCCGCCCGCGGCTGCGCATCTGCTGGAGTTCGAGCACCGGCCGTACCCCGGCCACGAGCAGGAACCACACCAACAGGTAGGCGAACGCCGCCTGGATCCGCGCACTGGCCAGCCAGGAGATCGCGAAGATCACCCCGCCGGTCACCAGCAGCACCAGGGCGCCGAACCAGTTGCGTATCGCGATGAACATCAGCGCGAGCAACACCAGCGCCACCCACAACACCATGGTGATGTGCGCCCCCGCGAGCAGCGCCGCGCCACCCGCGCCCAACAGGGACGGCGTGATGTAGCCGGCCATCGCGGTGAGCACCATCCCCAGGCCGCGCGGCCTGCCCACGGACACGGTCACGCCCGAGGTATCCGAGTGCAGCCGGATCCCGGACAATCGACGCCCGCTGAGCAGCGCGACCATCGCGTGACCACCCTCGTGCGCGATCGTCACCACCGACCGCAACGGCCGCCAGGTCGGGCGATACAACACCACCACGACCGCGACCGCCCCGGTCACGAGCGCGAGCCAACTCGGCGGATCCGGTTGGGTCCCGATCACCCGGTCCCACAGATCCTGCAACGACACCGTGTCGACGCTGCTCACGCCACCCCTCTCGTCCGACTTCCGTCCCCGACCCCCGCCGCGAACGCTACCGCCCGCCCCGCCCCGTCCACCCCCACCCCAACCCCCCTGTAACGCGACTGTCGCCAACCCGAACCCCCACCAACACCCCACGCCTCCCCGCGCCCACGGCGGGGGCCGGCCGGGTGCGGTCTGCTGCGCTGAGCTCGCGGGGTGGGCCGGCCGGGTTCGTTGCGCTGACGGGGTGGGTGGGTCGCTGCGTTGTGCTCGCGGGGTGGGTCGGCTGGTTTGTTGCGGTTGCGAAGTGGGTCGGCCGGCTTGCTGCGCTCGCGGGGTGGGTGCGGTGCGGCGCGCTCGCGGGGTCGTTGCGCTTGGGGACTGTGTGGCTTCGTTTGTCGGTCTTGCTTCGGTTTCCTTACCTCGGTGGTTCGTTTGTTGGGTCGAGGTGGTGTTGTGGGAGCTCGACGCGTACCCCGCCGCCCAGGACGAGTCGGTCGTGGGGGGCGAGGAGTTCCTCCGTGTCCGCGTCGAGTGGGCGGCCGGGTTCGTGGGTCGAGCCGTTCCATCGCTCGATTTCCGTGCCGTTGGAGGAGCCCAGGTCGACGGCGAACACGTGCTCGCCGGCCCGCCCCTCCGCGAAGCGCAACAGCACGTGTTGGCGGCTCACATACCGCACCGCCTCGCCGAAGCGGTCCTGTCGGCTGCCCAGGTCGTAGCCGTTCGCGATCCGGCCCCGGCCGAGTACGAGGTTGCTGCCCAATTCCAGCGGGAGGCGCTCGATCGGCTCGCCGGTGGCGTGGTCGGCCAGCTCGACCTGCCGGGTCGGCCGCCGGGGCCCCAGCGCTCGGAGCGGGCTCGCGCACTCCGGGCAGACCGCCCCCGCGCGGGCATCCACGCGGGGCCAGACCGGGAGCCGGCCCGTCCACATGCGCGCGTACACACACAGCGGCTCCTCGCATCGCCACCGGGTGTTCGCGATCCCCGGGTGTTCGCCAGGGTCGAAGTGTTCGTCCCGAAGCCCCGCGAACTCCCCGCCGGCCGTGACCTCGTCGCCACCCGCGACCTCTCGGCCCCGGAACCCCGTGGCCTCCCCGCCCCGATGCCCCGCGCCCGCCCCGTCCTCGGAATCCCCCCGCCCCCGCTCCCGTTCCGCCCCGATTCCGCGCAGCACGAACCGCACTCCCCGGGCGTCCTGGTGCCAGTGATGGAACCGCTCCGGGTGTGCCGGGATCCACGGATGCCGGCGTCGGAAATCGAGGAAGAAGTCGCCGCTGAGCACGTGCAGTCGGTCGGCCTCGGCGCGTTCGAGGACGAGCGTGTCGGCGACCGGGCGCAGGGTCACCTCGCCGTCGGCCACGCGCCGCCGCAGGTCGCGTCGATCGGTCGCATCCAGCGCGTGCAACAACGCCTTGTCCGCGACGAGTTCGATCCGGACGTCGGCGCCGTGCCGAGCCCGCCAAGCGTCCACGGCGGCGTCCAGACGGGCCAGAAACGGCCCCTTCTCGCCGATCGGATACAGCTCTTCGGAGTGACACACATTGGCCACATCCACGATCGCGTCCCACACATCGTCCCCCTGATCGAGCCTCGCCCAATTCCTATCCGAAACCCGGTCGCCCCGCTCGGCTACACGCCCTAACGTGCCACCGTGATCCAGACCCTGGCCCTGTCCGCCCAAACCACCCCGACCGCCGACCTGTTGGCCCGGGCCGCCGTCGCGCGCGGAATGTCCGTCGCGGTGCTCACCGGCCCGCGTCCCGACCTGCGCGGATCCGCGGCCTACTACGGCGGCCCCCGATTCGCCGACACGGTGGTCGATTCGCTGGACGTGGCCCTGCTGGAGCCGGCCGACCACTGGCTGAGCACGCTGCCCGAGCGCTGGACGCGGCGGGAGATCACGGCGACGACCATGGACGAGGCGCGCCGGTTGCGAACGCCGGTCTTCGTCAAGCCGCCGAGCGACAAGTCGTTCGAGGCGGCCGTGTACGCCGACGGCACCCGGCTGCCGCGGACCGTGCCCGGCCGGACGCCGGTCCTTCTCAGCGAGATCCGGACATTCGTCGTCGAGTACCGGTTGTTCGTACTGGACGGCGTCGTGCACACCGGTTCGCGCTACGCGACCTTCGGCCAACTCGACCCGCTGCCGCTCACCGAGGATCCTCGGTCCGGCGAACTACTCTCCTTCGCGGCCGAGTTGCTCGCCCACCCGGACGCCGACCTGCCCGGCGCGGTGGTCGTGGACGTCGGCCTGGCCGGTACCGCCGATTCCGCCGAGGAGCACTGGGTCGTGGTCGAGGCCAACATGGCCTGGTTCAGCAACAGCTACGCCGCCGACCCCACCCGTTGCCTGGACACCGTCCTGGCCGCAGCCGGCCCGCGAACCGCCCTGCCCACCATCGATCGACGCTTCGTCCGCCCTGGATCCCAGCCGTGACCGGCGTCGCGCGTCACGGGGTGGGCCCGGGTCTGGAGCGGGGGTCGGGTCCGGCGGCCTCGGCGGCCAGGTAGACGGCGGCCAGGCTGGTGACGCAGGTCAGGTTGGTGCCCAGGCCCGGGGGGACGATCCAGGTCATCGACGAGCCGGGGTAGGGGCGCGGGCCGGGCAGGGTGAGGCAGCCGCCGTGGCCGACGTAGTGGTATCGCGTGCCGTCGGCCGGGCCGACCGCAGCGAGCCACACCTCGGCGCTGCCGGGCCCGACCAGGTAGGCCCACTTGCCCGCGTGCTCCTCGGCGATCACCGCGCCGGTGGGCTCGGCTGCGGCGGTGAGCAGATCCAGTACGACGGCGCCCAGTCGGGCCCGCATCACGACCGCGTCGAACAGCCGGCCGGTGTCCGCCGCGCGGCGTGCGCCGGGGTTGGTCAGCCAGGTGTACCGCGTGTCGCGCGGATCGCGGGTGGCGGCGCTGATCCACGCGATGCCTGCCTGGTTCACGCCGGCATCTTGCTCCTGCAGCACGTTCCCTCGCCTCCCAATGGTCGGGAAAAGGCGCGACCGGTCACTCGCGGATCGCCTGCCGAGTGGTCGAGGAGTCGCTGTAAGTAGCGTCCTCGGTGAGCGCAATAAGTGCAAGTCAAACAACTCACTCGACTTGCAGCGTGTCGGACATGAGTACCATGACGGCGCACACGGACGACCCCTCGGAAATCTGCGTGTGTCGGGGGTCTTCAGGTTGTTCGAGCTTGGTTTCCGGACCTCGTTCGGGCTTGCCGGATCGGGAGGACCCATGGGCGCCGAGCAATACCCCACAGTGCGCAGACGTGTTCTGGGCGCCAACCTGCGCCGCCTGCGCGAGGACAGGTCGCTGCTGCTCGAGGACGCCGCCGACGCCCTCTCCTGCCATCCCGCGAAGGTCAGCCGGATCGAGTCCGGCCGCAGCGGGATCCGCGCACTCGATCTGAAGGCGCTGCTCGACCTGTACGAGGTACGCGATTCGGCCGCGCGCGAGGGCTGGCTGGCGCTGGCCCGCGAGGGTCGTCGACAACGCTGGTGGCGCGACCTCGCCGATCGACTGCCGCAGGACTTCCTGGACTTGATCGGCTTGGAGGCCGAGGTGGCGTCCTGCCTGGGGTTCCAGCCGAGCATCATTCCCGGACTGTTCCAGACCGAGGAGTACGCCACGGCGGTGATCCGCGGCGGCACCGTGGGTCCGGTCGACGAACAATGCCGCACCCGGGTCCGGGTACGGCTGGATCGACAACGTGTGCTCACCCGCGAGGAACCGGCGCCGCTGGAGGTGCTGATGGTGATCGGCGAGGCCGCGCTGCGCCAGGAAGTGGGCGGACGACGGGTTCTGCGCGAGCAACTCGTTCACTTGATCGAAATTGCGCGACTGTCGAACGTGACCGTGCAAGTACTACCCTTTTCGGCAGGCGCCTATCCGGGCGGCCCCACGCCGTTCTCGATCTACGGATTCCCTCCCCCGTCGGGGATGGAAGTGGTTTCGCTGGAGAACATCACCAGCCACGCGTACCTGGAAAGAGCCCAGGACACCGCTCACTACGGCAAGGTCTTCGCCGACTTGCGGGGCATCGCCCTCAGCCCCGTCGAGTCCGAAGCCTTCATCGCGGCCAGTGCCCAGCACCTCGCAGACCGAGTCACTCGCGACCGGAGCGACTCGCCGACTGAGTAGGAAGAACGCCATGTCCGACAACGCCATGTCCGCGAACACCGCGCCCCGTTGGGCCAAAAGCTCCTACAGCATGCAGAACGGGGACTGCACCGAGATTCGCCCGCACCCGGACGGCACCGTCGACGTCCGGGACAGCAAGGACCCGGCCGTGGGCATGCTGACCCTCGCCCACACCCCCTGGACCACCTTCGTCGGCGCCCTGCGCACCAACCCCTGACCGACGCCACCCGACCGACCACCCCCGACCGACCACCCCTGACCGAGGCCGGCGGGCCGCCCCACCCCCCGAAGGGCGGCCCGCCGACCCACCGCACCGCACCCCCGACGCCGCGATCCGCCACGCCACGCCCGCGCCGCGCCGGAATCGGGTCGAGTCCAGCCCCGGCTCCCGGTACGCTCCGGGGGCATGGTCGCCCCCTCCGGATCCCCCCGCATGCCCGACAAGCCCACGCTCGACGGGCTGGAAGCGAAATGGTCGCGCGTCTGGGAAGAGACGGGCGTATACCGCTTCGACCGGAGCCGGACCCGCGCGGAGATCTACTCGATCGACACCCCGCCGCCCACGGTCAGCGGATCGTTGCACGTGGGACACGTGTTCTCGTACACCCACACCGACGCCGTCGCCCGCTACCGGCGGATGTGCGGACGCGAGGTCTTCTATCCGATGGGGTGGGACGACAACGGCCTGCCCACCGAGCGCCGGGTGCAGAACCACTTCGGCGTGCGCTGCGACCCCGCGCTGCCCTACGACGCCGACTTCGTGCCGCCCGAGCAGCCGGACGGGAAGTCGGACGACAAGCCGGACAAGAAGTCTGCCGGCCGGCAAATCCCCGTTTCCCGCCGGAACTTCATCGAACTCTGCGAGCAACTGACCCACGAGGACGAGAAGGCGTTCGAGGAACTGTGGCGGCTGCTCGGCTTGTCCGTCGACTGGACGATGACCTACCAGACCATCGACACGGCTTCGCGCACCGCCTCCCAGCGGGCCTTCCTGCGCAACCTGGAGCGCGGCGAGGCTTATCCGGCCGAGGCGCCCACGCTGTGGGACGTCACCTTCCGCACCGCGGTCGCCCAGGCCGAGTTGGAGGACCGGGAGCGTCCCGGTGCCTTCCACCGACTGGTGTTTCGCGGGCCGACCGGCGACGCGCTGGAAATCGCCACCACCCGGCCGGAGTTGTTGCCCGCGTGCGTCGCACTGGTCGCGCATCCCGACGACACGCGCTACGCCCACCTGTTCGGGAGCAGCGTGCGCACCCCCCTGTTCCGGGTGCCGGTGCCGGTCTACGCGCATCCGCTGGCCGACCCGGAGAAGGGTTCCGGGATCGCCATGGTGTGCACGTTCGGCGATACCACCGATGTCACCTGGTGGCGTGAACTACGTCTGAACACACGGGCCGTGCTCGGTCGGGACGGCCGCTTCCGGAGCGATCCACCGGCCGGGCTCGACACCCCCGAGGCGGTCCGCGCGTACGCCCGGCTGGCCGGCGCGACCGTGTTCACCGCGCGCGAGCGGATCGTGGCGATGTTGCGCGAGAGCGGCGAACTGGTCGGCGAACCGAAACCGATCACGCACGCGGTCAAGTTCTACGAGAAGGGCGACAAGCCGCTCGAAATCGTCACCACCCGGCAGTGGTACCTGCGCAACGGCGGGCGTGACGCGGACCTGCGCGACCGACTGCTGGCCCGAGGCGCCGAGTTGACCTGGCACCCCGCGCACATGAAGGTCCGCTACGACACCTGGGTCGAGGGCCTCAACGGCGACTGGCTGATCAGCCGGCAGCGCTTCTTCGGCGTCCCGGTGCCGCTGTGGTATCCGTTGGACGAGACCGGATCACCGCGCCACGACATGCCGTTGCGGCCGGCCGAGGCGGATCTGCCGATCGACCCGTACACCGACGTGCCGCCCGGCTACCGGGCGGAACAGCGGGGCGAGCCGGGCGGGTTCGTCGGCGACGCGGACGTGATGGACACGTGGGCGACGTCCTCGCTCACGCCGCAGATCGCGGGCGGTTGGGGGCGCGACGAGGATCTGTTCGCCCGGGTCTTCCCGATGGACCTGCGCCCACAGGCGCACGAGATCATCCGTACCTGGTTGTTCTCCGCCGTGGTGCGGGCGGATGCGGAGAACCACAGCCTGCCGTTCGCACACGCGGCGATCTCCGGTTGGATCCTGGACCCGGACCGCAAGAAGATGTCCAAGTCCAAGGGCAACGTGGTCACTCCGGTCGACCTGCTCGCGCAACACGGCTCGGACGCGGTGCGCTACTGGGCGGCGAGCGGCCGGCCCGGGGTGGACACCGCGTTCGACGTCGGCCAGATGAAGGTCGGCCGGCGGCTCGCGATCAAGCTGCTCAACGTCGGCCGGTTCGTGCTCTCGATCGGCGCGGCCCAGGCACCCGATGCCGCCCACGCACCCGATGCGGCCGGGGCACCCGACCCGACCGAAGCCCCCGCCGCGGTGTGCGAACCGCTCGACCTGGCCCTGCTCGCCGAGTTGGCGGAGGTGGCCCGCGCGGCGACCGAGGCGTTCGAAGACTACGACTACGCCCGGGCGTTGGCGCGCACCGAGCGGTTCTTCTGGTACTTCTGCGACGACTACGTCGAGTTGGTCAAGGCCCGTGCGTACGGCGAGGCCGGTTCGGCGGCGGGTGCCGAGTCGGCTCGGGCCACACTCGCGAGTGCGCTGTCCGTACTGCTGCGACTGCTCGCGCCGGTGTTGCCGTTCGCGACCGAGGAGGTGTGGTCGTGGTGGCAGCCCGGCTCGGTGCATCGGGCGGGTTGGCCCGCGCCGCAACCACCGGCGGCCGACCGGGCGTTGCCGGGCATCGCGTCCGAACTGATCGCCGGCGTGCGCAAGGCCAAGTCCGCCGCGCAGGTCTCGATGCGTGCCGAGGTGGCGGTGCTCACGGTCACCGGCGACCCGGCCGACCTGGCCCGGGTGGCCCTGATCGAGACGGACCTGCGCGCGGCCGGACACATCGCCCGTATCGATCCGGTGCCGGCGGAGGGCCCGCTCATGGTGGAGGTCGGCCTCCGGGGATGATCACCGACCGGGTTCGACGGCCATAATCATTGACTCGGCCAAGCACCCGTAGTACCCGTTGGCCATGACCACCGAGCACGCCGAGCCGCACGCCGAGCAGGCTGCCGCAGATCCGGCCGAGCAGCACACCGCGGACCACATCGAGCACCACCCCGACGACCGGTTCCACCCCCCGACCAGCGACGACCCGTACTGGTCGGAGACCTCCTGGTTCACCTTCACGGTGCCGCACAAGCGGCTGTCCGGACAGCTCTATCCGTTCTTCCGGGCGAACCAGGGGGTCGCGGCGGGTGGCGCGTACTTCTGGGACGACAGTGGGCAACACCCGCACGAGGCGGTCTACGCCAAGAACTTCTGGCACCTGCCGATCCCGGACCAGGACCTGACCGACCTGCGCATGCCGAACGGGTTCCGGGTGCGCTGCGTGCGGCCGCAGGCGGTGTACGAGATCGGCTACGACGATCCGGACGGCGGCGACGAGATCCACGTCGACCTGACCTTCACCGGGGTGCTGCCGCCGCACTACCTCGGGGACAAGCACGTGGACCAGCCCGGGCGGTACACCGGCACGGTGGTGCTGCGCGGCGAGGAGATCGCGGTCGACTCGTACGGCTTCCGGGACCGTTCGTGGGGGCCGCGTTCGCAGTTCGGTCCGGGCCTGATGCAGTCGCCCGCCAAGCGCGGCGGCTACAGCTACGCGACCGCCTCCGCGCGGGACGCCTTCCACAGCATCACCCTGGATTTCGGCTCGGGCTGCGTGTCCATCCACGGCTACCTGCTCCGCGACGGCACCTGGGCCAAGCTGGCCAAGGGGCGCCGCGAGGTGGTCGAACGCGACGACGCCACCGGCTGGGCGACCCGGATCGTCCTGGACGGCGTCGACGAACTCGGCCGCGAACTGCACGCCGAGGGGCGCATGCACAACCGGCTCGGCTTCTTCCTGAACCCGAATCTGTTCACCGTCAACGGCCTCACCGAGTGGACCTTCGACGGGGTCACCGCGTGGGGCGAGGACCACGAGAACTTCTCCGCCGCCGAGATCCGTCGGCACAGCCGCGCCTGGCGCGAGCGCTGACGCCGGCGATGTCGGTGTCGCGCCTGCTCGTCCGGTGAGCCGGCGAGCACGCCCCACATGTGACGTTGTCCACCCGATCCGGGCTTGAAGTTAGGCAAGCCTCACCTCTAGGTTGCGGAGTAGGACAAGGCAAGGCTTGCCTAATAACGGAAGCCTGCCTTCCGCTCTCTCCACAGCCCGAAAGGCCGCCGGATGCGTCTGCGTCGAACAAGCTTGAAGGTGGCCGCGGCCGTCCTCGCCATCACCGCGTTCGCCACGGCGTGCGGCGACGACGACAAGAAGTCCGACGGCAAGGCCGACCAGGCCCCGGCCGGTTCGGTGCTGCCCGCCACCGTGGACACCACGATGGGCAAGGTCACCGTCAAGGACGCGAGCCGGATCGTGCCGCTCGGCGGCGACATCGCGCAGACCGTGTACGCCCTGGGCCTGGCCCCGAACGTGGTCGGCGTGGACACCTCCGGCGCCGTCCTGCCGGAGAGCAAGGGCAAGCCGACCTTCGGCAACTCGCGCGGCCTCAACCCCGAGGGCATCCTCGCCCAGCGGCCCACCGTCGCCATCGGCAGCGCCTCGGTCGGCCCGCGCACCGCGATCGACCAGCTCAAGGCGGCCGGCGTACCGATCGTGCTGATCCCGGACAGCAGCAAGCCCGAGGACGCGATCACCCGGATCACCACCATCGCCACCGCGCTGGGCGTGCCGGACAAGGGCAAGACGCTGGCCGACCGGACCGCCGGCGAGATCGCCACGGCCAAGGCCAAGGGCGCGCAGGCCACCACCAAGCCGCGCGTGGCGTTCCTCTACATCCGCGGGCAGGCCAACCTGTACCAGATCGGCGGCAAGGGCCTGGGCCCGGACAGCATGATCACCGCGGCCGGCGGCATCGACACCGGCACCGAGCTGGGCGTCGAGATGTCCGCCGCGCTGACCCCCGAGGCGATGGTCTCGGCCAAGCCCGACGTCATCCTGGTCTTCCAGAAGGGCCTGGAGTCGGTCGGCGGCGTCGACGGCGTGCTCAAGCTGCCCGGTGTCGCCCAGACGCCCGCCGGCCAGAACCGCAAGGTCGTCGCGATGGACGACCTCGAACTGGGCGGCGGTGGCCCGACCGCGGGCGTCGCGCTGAACAAGCTCGTCGATCTGCTGCATGGCTAGGGACGGCCGGGCCGCGGCCCGCCGACCGCAAGCGCCGGACGGGCCGTGCCGGCCCGCCCCGCGCTTGCGCACGAACAACGGGAAGGGACGGGGGAGACCGTGGCAACGGTGACGGAGCGTCAAGAACCCGCGGACGAACCGCACTCACTGCCGCCGGTGGTCGAACTCGCGAAAACGACCACCCCGGTTCCCCCCGCGGCCTCGACGACCGCGGCGACCCCGGTCACCGCCGCGCCGCGTCGGCACGGCCGTTGGCTGATGCCGACCCTGTTGTTGCTGCTCCTGGTCACGAGCATCGTCTCGGCCGGCATGGGGGCCTTCGACATCCCCTCCGACCAGGTGCTCTCCTCGGCGCTGCGACATCTGGGCCTGGACGTCGGCCACGTCTCACAGGCCAACGAGGCGGTGTTGTGGAACATCCGCTTCCCGCGCATCGTGCTGGGCATCATGGTCGGCGCGTGCCTGGGCTGCGCCGGGGCCGCGATGCAGGGCGTGTTCGGCAACCCGCTCGCCGAGCCCGGCGTGATCGGCGTGTCCTCCGGCGCGGCCCTGGGCGCGGTCGGCGCGATCGTGCTGGGCGTGTCCACGTTCGGCTCCTGGACGGTGACCGCGTTCGCCTTCGCCGGCGGCCTGCTCACCACGCTGTTCGTCTATCTGCTCTCGCGTGCGGACGGCCGCACCGAGGTGGTCACCCTGGTGCTGACCGGCATCGCGATCAACGCGCTGGCCGGCGCCGCGATCGGGCTGTTCACCTTCGTCGCCGACGACGCCGAACTGCGCAGCATCACCTTCTGGAACCTGGGCAGCGTCGGCGGCGCGAGCTGGAAGATCATCGGCGCGCTCGCGCCGTTCGCGCTCGTCGGCCTGCTGATCCTGCCCCGGTACGCCCGCGCGCTCGACATCATGGCGCTCGGCGAACGCGGCGCCCGACACCTGGGTGTGGACACCGAACGGGTGCGCATCGTGGTGGTCGTGCTCAGTGCCACCCTGGTCGGCGCGGCCGTCGCCGCAGCCGGCGTGATCACCTTCGTCGGCCTGGTCGTTCCGCACATCATCCGGCTGATCGCCGGCCCGCGACACCGGCTGCTGCTGCCCGCGAGCGCCGTGCTCGGCGCGCTGGTCACCGTCGGTGCGGACCTCGCGGCGCGCACCATCGCGATGCCCAAGGAGGTTCCGCTCGGCGTGCTCACCGCGCTGATCGGCGCCCCGTTCTTCCTGTGGCTGCTGCGCAGGACCCGTTCCCGGCAAGGAGGTTGGGCCTGATGAGGCTGCTCGCCCGGAACCGGACCGCGGCGCTCGCGAGCGCGCCCGAAATCGGCAGGATCGGCGTCGAAGCGGAGGATGTCACCTATGGCATCACCGGCCGCAACCTGGTCGACGGCGTCTCGTTGACCGTGCGCCACGGCGAGATCGTCGCGGTGCTCGGTCCCAACGGCGCGGGCAAGTCCACCCTGCTCGGCCTGCTCACCGGCGACCTGACGCCGCATCACGGCACCGTGCGGATCGCCGATCGGGCGTTGGCCGACTACTCGCAGCGCGATCTGGCGCTGCGTCGCGGGGTGTTGCCGCAGAGCGTCACGCTGTCCTTCCCGTTCACCGTGGACGAGGTGGTCCGGATGGGCCGCGCGCCGCACGCGGGGCTGCCGAGCGACGAGTCCGAGGACACGATCGTGGCCCGGTGCCTGGCCGAGACGGACGTGGCGCACCTGGCCGACCGGGTCTACCCGTCGTTGTCCGGCGGCGAGCGGGCCCGGGTCTCGCTGGCCCGGGTGCTCGCGCAGGGCGCGCCCGTACTCTTCCTCGACGAGCCCACCGCCGCCCTGGACCTCAAGCACACCGAGGACGTGCTGCGGCTGGCCCGGGACCGGGCCCGTCGAGGCGACGCGGTGGTGATCGTGCTGCACGACCTCAACCTGGCCGCCGCCTACGCGGACCGGATCGCCCTGCTCGCCCGGGGCCGCCTGGTCGGGTGCGGCCCGCCGGAAGAGGTGTGCACCGCGCCGGTGTTGACCGAGCTGTACGGCCATCCCGTGGACGTGCTGCGTCGGCCGGGCACGGACGAACTGCTGATCCTGCCGTCGCGCTGACGCCGCCGGCGGGGCGCCCCGGGAGGCGGCGCCCGGGGGCGGCGGGCGCCGGGCCTTGATCGGCACCGCCGCAGGTGCGGTGCCCGGCGCGACAGCGCTACGGGTGCAGTGCCTTGTGCAGCGCCGCGAAGGAGCCCGAGGCGCACTCCGCGCAGCGCGGGACCAGGTCCACGAAGCTCATGAAGCCGTGCACCATGTCCTCGAACAGCTCGCACTCCACCGTGCCGCCCGCCGCGCGCAGCCGCTCGGCGAAGTCCGCGCCCTCGTCGCGCAGCGGATCGTGACCGGCCAGGACCACGTGCGCCGGGGCCAGGCCGGACAGGTCCTCGATGGTGCCGATCGCGGCGTACGGGCCCAGTTCGTCGAGTCCGCGTCCGCCGAGATAGTGCGCCATGAACCAGGCGATCGAGGCGGCCGAGAGCAGCGGCGCGTGCGCGTTCTCGATCCGTGACGCGGTGCCCTCGACGCCCGTTGCCGGATACCACAACATCTGCAACGCCGGTTGGGGAAGGCCGTGTTCGCGTGCCAGCAGGCAGGTGGTCGCGGACAGGGTGGCGCCCGCGCTGTCCCCGGCCAGCGCGATCCGGCTCGGATCGACGCCCCATTCGGCGGCGTGGTCGAGCACCCACCGGTAGGCGGCGAGGGCGTCCTCGATCGCGGCCGGGAACGGGTGTTCCGGGGCGAGCCGATAGTCCACCGAGATCACCACACACTCGGCGTGCCGGGCGATCCGCCGGGCCAGCGCGTCGTGGCTGTCCAGGCCGCCGATCACGAATCCGCCGCCGTGGAAGAACACGGTCACCGGCAGATCGGGCTCCGCCGAGGGCCGGTACACCCGCACGGGCCGGTCGTCCTCGGCGCCCGCGATGGTGCGATCCTCGACCCGGGCCAGCTCGGTCATCACCGGCAGCAGCCCGATTCCGGCGTCGATGGTCGCCCGCGCGCCGGCCGCGTCGCCCACGAACAGATCCTCCGGCATGAGACTCAACAACTCCACGAGCTGCGGATCGATCGACACGGTGTTCCCTCTCCGTCACCCACATACCGGCCGGTACGGAATGTACGACGCATGCCTCGTGGGCGGAACCCACACGGCGGCCCTCCCGAGGCTCAGACCGCAGCGTCCGGCGAGCGCCGACCCAGGATCGAGTCCAACGGTCGCAACGCCGCGTCCGGCGCCAAGCGCCCGGCCACCCGCAGGAGTCCGTCCCGGATCGCCACGGCGCCCCGACCCTCCCACTGTGCCATCGCCCCCAGCCGCCGCGACTTGCGCACCACCTCCGAGGTGTGTGCCAGCCGTCGCTTGGTGTACGCGGGCAGCGCGTCGGCCACCTTGCCGGCGGGCACGCCGGTGAGCACGTCGGCGAGTTCGATGGCGTCCTCCAACGCCTGATTGCCGCCCTGACCCAGGTTGGGCGTCATCGCGTGCGCCGCGTCGCCGATCAACACGACCCGCCCCCGGTGGTGCGCGGGCAGCGGCTCGGCCATTTCGTGCACGTCCAGGTGCAGGATCTGCTCGGGCGTCGCCGCCTCGATCAGTTGCCGGGTCGGCGCGTGGAAGTCGCGGTACAGGCGCAGCAGTTCGGCGCGCTCGTCGCCGTGCACGACACCGGCCGGGCGGTTCGCGGTCGCGTACCAGTACACCCGGCCGTCGGCCAGCGGCATCGAGCCGAAGACCAGGCCGCGGCCCCAGGTCTCGCCCGGTACGACCTCGACGTGCGGCACGATCGCACGCCAGGTGGTGAATCCGGCGTAGCGCGGACCGGGGTGCTCGGGGAACAGCGCGCCGCGGATCGGCGAGCGGATCCCGTCGGCGCCGACCACGAGGTCGGCGGTCAGGGTCTCGCCGGTCGTGGTGGTCACCGACGCGCGCCGGTCCGCGCCGCCCGGTCGCACGCCGGCCACCGTCGTGCCGGTGCGCAGCGCGTCGGCCGGCAGGCCCGCGAGCAACACCCGCATCAGCTCGGCCCGCGGCGCCACCACCATCGGCTCGCCGAAGCGCTCGACGAACGCCTCGGCGCTGGTGGGCGCGAGCACCCGCCCGTCCGGCCGACGCAGCGTCGCGGCGCCCCGGATCGCGGCCGAGTCGCGAAGTTGCCTGCCCGCGTCGACGGCGTCCAGCGCGCGCAGTCCGTTGGGGGCGACGGCGATGGCCGCGCCGATCGGCTCCAGGGTGGCGGCGCGTTCCAGGACGAGCACGGACCAGCCCCGGCGGTGCAGGGCGATCGCGGCGGTGAGTCCGCCGGGGCCGGCGCCGACGACGATCGCTTCGGGCTTGGTGACGGACATGGTTCCCCCGATGTCGATGCGGATGTCGGTGTCGACGTCCGCGCCTTCGCATCCACTACAGGTGTAGAGGCCGTGATGCCGACTCTACATCCGTAGTGGCCATTTCCTCTACGGTTGTAGTGGAGGTATCTCTACGGCCGTAGAGGGTGAATCTCTACAGCCGTAGCGGACGCATGGCAGGCTGGCCCGCGTGACCACCGCGAAGCGCACCAGCCCCGACCGTCCGGACCGCCTCGTCCTGATCGGCGACACCGCGATCCGCCTGCTCGTCGAGCGCGGCATGCGCGGCCTGACCCATCGCGCCGTCGACGAGAGCGCGGGGCTGCCGCCCGGATCGACGTCGTACTACGCGCGCACGCGCGCCGCGCTCCTGGAGGTGGCGCTCGCGCGGATGACCGTGCTGGAAGCGGGCGAGTTCGCGCCCATATTGGCCGACGGCGAGGTGCACCTCGCGCTGCCGGGCGACGTGGCGGGCGTCGCCGACCTGGTTGCGACGATCGTGAGCGCCGCGATCCGGAGCGGGCGGGACCAGAAGATCGCCCGCTACGAACTGGCCCTGGAGGCGACCCGCCGGTCCGAGCTGCGCACGATGTACGACGAGGCGGGCGCCGCGTTCCGGGGCGCGGCGGTCGGCATGCTCGCCGCGCTCGGCTCGACGACGCCCGAGCGGCACGGCCGCTTCGTGGTCGCGTGGTGTGAGGGGGTGATGTTCGACGCGATCGCCGGCGCGGGCTGGGCGACGCCGCCGTCGCGGGCCGACATCCGGGTCGGGGTCGTCGAACTGCTCTCCGGGATGCTCGGAGTCGGTGACGCTCGGCGCGGCCCGGAAAGCCCCAATGAGTGACATGAGCGACTCACCGGATCGTTCGTGACCTCCTTGGTCAAAAGTCGTTTCATCCTGACTTAGTCTGTTCACTTGTGAGTAACGAGCACGTGCGCCAGAGGGGCGACAAGCACCACCGGGTAGGGGAGTCGCACTACCTCCCGGAGTCGGATCTCAAGGACAAGGGCCTGCGCCGAAATTCCATCGGTCTGCTCGGGAGCGTGGTCGTCGCCATCTCCACGGTGGCGCCCGTGTACACCCTCACCGGCGCGCTCGGGCCCACGGTCAACAAGGTCGGCACGCAGGCTCCGGCGATCTTCCTGGTCGGCTTCGTCCCGATGTTGCTCGTCGCGTTCGCGTACCGCGAGCTGAGCAAGGCGGTGCCGGACGCCGGTACCTCGTTCACCTGGACGGTCAAGGCGTTCGGCCCGCGCGTGGGCTGGATGTGCGGCTGGGGTCTGGTGATGGCGACCGTCATCGTGTTGTCCAACCTGGCCGGCATCGGTACGTCGTTCTTCTACCTCGCGCTCGGTGAGGCGTTCGACAGCGACTGGGTCCGGAACCTGGACGACAACAAGCTGGTGCACGTGCCCACGTGCCTGGCCTTCATCGCGATCGCCACCGCGATCAGCTATCGCGGGATGACCGTTACCAAGCGGGTCCAGTACGTGCTCGTGGCCCTGCAACTCGCGGTGCTCGCGTTGTTCGTCGTGATGGCGATCACCAAGGCCACGGCCGGCGACGTGCCCACGTCGATCCCGTTCTCCTGGGACTGGTTCAACCCGTTCTCCATCGACGGCGGCTTCACCGCGCTGACCGCGGGTCTGTCCTTGTCGATCTTCATGTACTGGGGCTGGGACACCGCCCTGAGCATCAACGAGGAGACCGCCGGCGGCCCCAAGGTGCCGGGCCGGGCCGCGATCATCTCGGTGTTGTTCATCGTGGTCGCCTACCTGATGACCGGTGTCGCGACGCTGATGTACGCGGGCACCGGGACCACCGGACTGGGCCTGAACAACGACGAGGACGACAACATCTTCGCCAAGCTGGCCGACCCGGTGATGGGTTCGGGCCTGGGCATCCTGATGTTCGTCGCGGTACTGGCCAGTTCGGTCGCCAGCCTCCAGACCACCTTCATCCCGGTCGCGCGCACGCTGTTGTCGATGAGCGCGTACGAGGCGGTGCCCAAGGTGTTCTCGCGCGTGCATCCCACCTTCAGGACACCGGGGTTCGCCACCATCTCGGCCGGCGTCGCGACCGGTGCGTTCTACACGATCATGACGATTCTGTCGGAGAACGTGCTCACCGACACGATCTACGCGCTGGGCCTGATGATCTGCTTCTACTACTCGCTGACCGCGTTCTCCTGCGTGTGGTACTTCCGCAAGGACCTCTCCCGCAACCTCCACGAGACGATGATCAAGGGCGTACTGCCCGCGCTCGGCGGCCTGATGCTGGGCGCGATCTTCCTCAAGACGCTGGTGGACGTGGCCGACCCGAACTACGGCGACGGCAACCGGGTGGCGGGCGTCGGCAGCGTCTTCATCATCGGCGTTGGCCTGCTGGTCCTCGGCGCGATCCTGATGGAACTCCAACGCCTCAAGAGTCCGGCCTTCTTCCGCGGCGAAGTCCTCAAACGCGACACCCCGGTCCTGGTCCCGGACGAAGACTGACACCCCGCCAGGAGTACAACTCCCGCAGCCGCCGACACCCCACCGGGCCCGAACTCCCGCTCAACCCTTGTTCGTCGCATGCGGACAGGGGTCGGCCGGCCCGGCGCGCCACAACGACCGCGGCGGAGCGAGCGAGGGCCGCAGCTCACCCGTCAGGGCGCAACCCGGCCCGATCGAACGACGCACACCCGCACCGGGTTTCCGGGGCCGTCAACGTCCGTCCCAGTCGCCGGCGAGGCGGGCCACCAACTCGCCATGGGGCGGCATCAGTTCTCTGTCGAAGCGGGTCGAGGGGCCGACCACCACGAGCGCGGCGATCGGCAGGCCGTCGGCGCCGCACAGCGCCGCACCGACGGCGCGTGTGCCGTCGGACACCTCGTTGTCGTTCAGGCCCCACCCACGCTCTCGGGTGGCCCGAAGGGCCTGGTCGGTGAGTTCGGGATCGACGCGACGCCAGGCCGGCAATTGTTCCGCGGGCAGGCGGGCCGCGATCGCACGCAACGCCGAGCTCGACCTCGCCGGCATCTCCGAGCCGACGGTGACCGAGACGCGCAGCGTGTGACCGCTTTCGACGACATCGGCGATCAGGAGCCGATTGCCCTCCGGGACCACCAGCATCGCGGTCTCCCCGGTCGCGTCCCGGGCGGCCTCCAGCAACGGGCGGGCGCTCTCGGCGAGCGACATCGAGGAGGACTCGCGCAGCACCGCGAGCAGCTTGGGGGCGAGGTACCAGCGACCGTCCGCGGTGCGCTGCAGCCACCCCGCGGCGTTGAGGGTCACCGCGAGCCGATGAGCGGCACTCTTGTCGATCCCGGTGATCCGCGCGAGATCGCTGACCCCGGTCGGCTGCTGCCGGGCCACCTCTTCGAGAAGCCGGCACGCGTTCCGCACCGACCGGATTTCCTTGACCGAGGACACTAGGCGCTCCTATCCTCACCAGGAAACACAATCATGTTACATGGTAACACGATGAGGAGCGTCACCATGGGCGCCGACACCACCGGCACCGGCCTTCCCTGGGTCGAGGCGATCGCGGATTCCTTTCCCCGCCACTCGTTCGGCCGGTTCCACACCGTGCACCTCCCCGCGCTCGGTGCCGAACACCGCGACCTCTTCGTCGACGACCTCGACGGCGTGCCGCCACTGGCGTTCCGCCTCCCCGACGGTCGCGCCTACACGTGGATCGCGGGGCCGAAGGGGGTCGAGGCGGTCGAGGGCGACGCGGGCGCGGCCACCGTGATCGAACTCGACGAGCCCACCTTCTCCGAGTACGTCAACGAGCTCCTGACCGCCACCGGCTGTGTGCGGACCGAGCGCGCGGAGGTCGTGCGCGGCACCCTCCAGGACTGGAAACGGTGGGAGCCGGCTACCCGGGCCCTGCTGACCGGGCGGCCCATCTACACCAACGCCGTCCGGGAGACCCTGGTCGACCGCGACGGCAAACCGCTGGACCTGCGTCGCAGCTTCCCCGCCGACGGCAACCGCGAGGAGATGCGGCACTTCCTCGACACCACGGGCTTCCTGCACGTCAAGGGCGTCTATGCCGAGGCCGAGGTGGCCCGGTTCGCCGCGGAGGTCGAGCACGTACGCTCCCGAACCACACCGGGCGACCGCTTCTCGTGGTGGTCGCTCAACGGCGACGGGGAAGAGGTCGTCACCCGGATCAACTACCTCGGTCGCCACTCCGAGGTACTCCAGGAGCTGTGTTTCGAGCCCCGCATGACCGAGCTCGCCCGCCTGGCCGACCCCGGGTTCCGCGTCTGTGACGATCGCCTCGACGGCCCGATGGTGTTCGTCAAGTCCTCCGACCTGGTCAAGGGCGACGGCAACCTGGGCTGGCACACCGACGACGGCATCGGCGGCCACCCCGCGCTGTGCCCGTTGATCCAGGCCGGCATCCAACTCGACCACGCCAACCCCGCCAACGGGCAACTCATGGTCCTGGCCGGCTCCCACCGCCACGCCAACCACTGGCTGAAGTGGGGCGAGGAGGGCGACCTGCCGGTGGTCAGGATCGAGACCGAGCCCGGGGACCTCACCCTGCACTTCGGCGACATCATGCACAGCACCCCGCCGCCGACCGGCCCGGGCGCCGGCCGCCGCGCGCTGTACTACAAGTTCTCCCAGGAGAAGACCTTCGAGTGGGTGCCGTCCGGCTGCCACTACAACGACGCCCTCTTCCATGCCGACAAAGCCGGAAGGATCGCCGCCCGCGCCGCGACCCAATAGGTACGCGTGTCCGGCCCTTCGGATGTCGGGGCGGGGTTCGTGGTGAAGGGGCGCGGCGGCTCCGGACGACAAGACGTCACCGGGTCGGTGGTCGGTGCGGATGGGCAAGCGCCCGGTCGGGTGGCAAGTCACCGCGCCATGCCGACCGGGGCGCCCCACCCGCTCCGACGCGGGCTGCCGCACGTGGTGCTCAGCGCACATTTGGCCGCCGCATACGTCACGGAGTGTCGACCGGCAGCTTCAGTGGGCATTTCCCGATCCGGCTGCGGGCCTTGAAGCCGACATCCTCGTGGGTGCATTTCCGGTGCCGCCGCAGGGGGCTACTTGCCGGTCCCCGCCCGCGCGCGCCCGGCCGGTGGGGGGCGGGGGGCGCGCGCCGGGGGGGGGTTCTGTGGGGGGCCCCCCGCCGGCGGGGGGGGGGGGGGGGGGGGGGGGGGGGCCCCCGCGGGGGAGGGGTGGCGGGTGTGTGCCGGGGTTGGTCAGCGGTTCTGGATGGCGTCCATGGCTACTGCGACGCTGATGGCGAGGCGGCGGTCCATGGTGGAGTCGGGGAGCTTGACCAGGTACTGGTCGCGGAGCTTCATCTGGCGCTCGACGGTCAGGACGGGCTTGCCGCTCTCGTCGACGAAGTCGAAGTGGTACGTGGGGGCCGGCAGCCAGGCGCCGACCACGGGTATGAACCCCCACACGCGGCGCAGGATCGCGCCGAAGAGGCTGCGCTCCTGGCCGACGGCCTTGGCGGCGTCCGGGCGTTCGAGGTTCCAGGTGGAACGCAGGAGGGACTTCTTGAAGTCCTTCGAGAACATGCCGAGGTTGGTGCCCTCGACGCCGGTCACGTCGTGCTGGGCGCGTACGTCGAGCATTTGGCGCGCCTTGAAGCGGGCGAGTTCGGTGGTCTTGGTGTCATCCGTGTAGAGGATGACCTCTTCCTTGAGCTTGCCGCGCTTTTGCTGTGCGAACGCGATCACCGGTCCGTGCTTCCCGTCCGGACCGACCAGGTGGACCACGTACTGGTTCACGATCGGGCGGAAATTCTGACGGATGATGAGCTGCGTTTCGTTCTGGAACGGCATGGTCATGGCGTGCGGGATCCCCCAGGGGTATGCGGAGCGTTGAAGGCGCGGAGATCCGGAGAACCGGAGACGCGGAGCCTTGGAAGCGCACAACCTATCGGTGTTCCAACGACATGGGCAGCCGAGATTTCCAGTGGAAACTTCTCGTTGCGCTTTTGTGTCGCGCGCGTTCGCCCCAGACACCCCATTTCGCCGATCGGGATGGCGAGATGGCACTTTCCGTAGTCGGGGGGCTACGCAAATGGGTGGGTGGGGTGTGGAGTTCCTTTGCGGTGCAGCGAAAATGCCCAGTGGTGTGGTGGTGCGTGCTCGACTTCGTGAATCCGGCGTGCCCGGAACAGGCCGCCGTCGGGCGGCTGGACGGATACCGCGCGGCCGGGCGCGAAATCGTCGAGCGCGATCACGTCGCCGGCCGGTTGGCCCGGATGCCGGGTGGCATCGATCATTCGTACGCGGCCACCCGGCAACCGCGGGTCCATTCCGGACTGGGTGAGGCGGCTCATGGAGCTTGCGGAGCAGACAACCCGAATCCGGCAGTACATGGCGCACGTTGTGCCCGGGCTGCTTCAGACGGAGGACTATGCCGAGGCACTTCTCCGTGCGTAGGGACCCGAGCACTCGAAGAGCGTCTTCACCTGCGAATGACGCGACAAGTCCGTGCTGCTGCGACCGGTGGGCGGCGAGGCGGTTATGGTGCGCCGACTCCGTCATCTTCGGACTATGACGGATCTACCCGAGATCTCGGTCCACGTGTTGCCCTTCATGCCGCGTACACGGAAGGTGCCCGATACCGGCCGCCCACGAGCGCCGGCAGGAGTCGGCTCTCCCACCGATATTGTCGGCAGAAATGCTCGATTACATGTCAGGGGACACGTGACCGAGTCCGAGCACTTGGCCATGCCAGGCCGACGTGTCGGTCTTCCCGGCCGCGACCCGGCGGCTCCACCATGAGCCGAGGATGGGCCGACATATCCGAGGCGACCGAGGCTGGAGTCCGGTCCCGGCTGCACGAGGTCCTTCCGGCCAGGCTTCGCAGCACGAACGCCCTGGGCTTCCCCCGGGCAGCCGTCGACGGCTACCGCAACGACGTCACCCCCGACAGCCCGGTGGCCGACCTCAGGCCGGCTTGCGCCACACGGAGATGTGCTTCGCGGAGTCCTGGGTGAACGGAGCCTCGTCCCAGTCCGCGACGCGACGTTCCAGTTCGAGCCCGGCGATCCGTGCCATCAGGTCGAGCTCTGCCGGCCAGGCGTACCGGTGCCGGGAGTTGTCGCGGCGGTAGCAGCCGTCGTCGCCGTCGCGGGTGAAGTGGTGCGAGACGAGAATCTGCTCGACCAGGTCGAAGGTGTCGAAGCCGAGATGCTGCTCGGAGACATCGAACGGCACCGCGACCTGGCCGGGTGGCAGGAACCGCAGCGGCGGCACACCCAACTCGATGACGAATCGGCCGCCGGGCTCCAGATGCCGTGCGGCGTTGCGGAAGCACTCGACCTGCTCGTCCTGAGTGAGCAGGTTCGTGATGGTGTTGTAGACGAGGTAGACCAGGGTGAACTCACCGGGAACGACAGTGGTGGCCATGTCCCCGATGACTACCGGGAGTGTGTCCTCGTCGATCTTGCGTCGTAGCACCGCTGCCATGTGCTCGGACAGTTCGATGCCCACTACCGGCACGCCGCGTTCCCGGAGCGGGACTCCCACTCGCCCGGTTCCGATGGCGAACTCCAGTGCCCGGCCGTCTCCGGCGAGCTCGGCGAGGAAGGCGAGAGTCGGCCCGAGAACAGCAGCCGAGGACGCTTCGGTCTCCTCGGCGTCGTAGCGGTCGGCGGTGGCACGGGTCCACAGTTCACTGCTCGTCACGGACGGCCACTCTGCCGGATGCCGAGCGGCGCTGTCGACCGCCCACAACTCGTCGTCGCCTTCCCATGGTTTCGACCCAACCACCCCGCACCCCGGATCATCGGTTCCGGAGTGATCCAACGTCGTGGCTTGCCCTTGACGGCCGCGCTCGGCGCCTGACAGGGCGTGGGATTGTCGCGCCTTCCCGGGATTTGGGGAAGGGGCGCCGTCGGGTTCAGCCCGTGAGGGCGGCCAGGCGGAGGTCGACGACCAGGGTGTCGATGGCTTCGCGGTCGGGGTGGTCGGGGAGGGCCGAGTCGATGGCGTCGAGGGTGGCCTTTTCGCGTTCGAAGCGTTGGGCGAAGGCTTCGGGGTTTTCGGCGGCCAGTCGGCCGACGGCGAAGAGGTCTTCGCGGTGGGCGCTCACGTCGAGAAGCAACTCGCCGGTGCGTAGGAGTTGTTGGCCCTGAAGCAGCAGGCGCAGGCAGTGCCGGCCGTGTTTGGCGGTGCGCTTGGCCGTGTCGGCGGAGAAGCCGGCCTTGCCCGCCTCGTGCCGGCCCTGTAGCCGCTTGGCCTGCTGGACGGCGTAGCCGCCGTAGGCCGACCGTACGTACTCCGTGGACAGGAACGCGCCGCGCAGGGCCCGGAGTCGGCGGCCGGCCTCGGTCTCGACGCGGTACTCGGGGAGCCAGAGCAGCTCGGTCACCGTCGGGTTGCACTTGAGCGCCAGGCCGCAGTACTTGCCCAGTTCGTGCATCGTCACATCGGGCTTGGTGGTCACCTTGGAACTGCTCGTCGCGTTGGCGCCGTTCAACCCCAGGACCTCCCGCGAATCGGCGATGTACACCCCGAGCAGGTCCTCGTCCGACTCCGGCGTGGCCAGTCCGTAGGCGGTCGAGCCGACCACCCCCATCAGCAACGTACGCATCCCGCCGATCCCCGCTTCCCCGTGATGATGATCGTGGCACCGTTCGATTCCGAAGTATCCGATACGGCGGGTGCGATGCGAATCCGGTTTTTCCTTCAGCGTCGACCGGGTCGCCGGCTCAGCGCGTGGCCCAGCGCGAGGACCCACACCAGCAGCAGCGGCAGGGAGAGCAGGGCCAATCCGCCGAGCGCGGTGTTCAGGAGCAGGTAACCGAGGCCCGAGCCGACGATCGCGGCGGCCAGCGCGTACCCGGTGAACGATTCCCAGCGGCGCAGCGGTACGACCCGACGGGCCGCCACGGCTCCCACCGCGAGCGCGGCGAGGGCGAACATCTTGACGCCGTCGATGCGTTGGACCAGGTCGAACAGCCCACCGGCGAGGCCCGGATCGGCCGCGTCCGCCCGGCCGATCGCGACCAGTTCGAGCACGAGCTGGAGCACGGCCAGTCCGGCGGCGGTCGTCCCGGCCCAACCGGCGAAGCGGGCTCCCCGATCCCCGCCCGCCCGACGCAGCAAGGCGATACCGAGGACGGCCAACGCGCCGGCCGCGAGCCCGTGCACCAGCACGGACTGGGCGACGGCCCGGCCGGCGTCGCCCGCATAGGCCGAGGTGACCTCGGCGGCCGAATCACCAAGCTTCGGTGTGGCCCCTGCCGCGACGGTGAGCCCGGCGACCCACACGGCGGCGTGGCCGACCCCGGCGGCGAGCGAGCGCCTGCTCGGCGTACCCGGTGCGTCGGGCGCGACCTGCCCGGTCGAAGCGGTCGTCGTCTGCGCGGTGGTGATGGTCATCAGTTCTCCCGAGACTCGATGAGCTAACGCTGTTAGCTGCTCTGTGTCCATCATCCGGCTAACGGCGTTAGCCGTCAAGTGACCCCCGCCACCCCGCGCACCCGGCACTTGCACTTGCCTGATACCCCCGAGGGGTATAACTTTTGGTTGTGGCCGCCACCAAGGCCACCGCGAGTGGTCCGACCGGGCCCGCTCGGCCGGATCGCACGACGCACGGGAGATCGCCATGACCGTCCACGCCCACCACACCGCCGCCGCCGGCACCCCCGAGGGACTCCAGGTCTCGCGCGACGGCTACACGCTGGTCCCGGTCGCCGCGCCCGCCGGCACCTTCGCGTTCCGCATCGACGGCCCCGACGGAGCCCCGGTGCGCGAATACCTACCGCAGCACGACAAGGACCTGCACCTGATCGTGGTGCGGCGCGACCTGAGCGGCTTCCGCCACGTACACCCGGTGCTCGGCGAGGACGGCGTGTGGACCCAGGAGTTGACCCTCGACCGGGCCGGCACCTATCGGGTCTTCACCGACTTCGCCCCGGCCGCGACCGGCACCCCGCTCACCCTCGGCGTCGACATCCAGGTCGCCGGCGACTTCCGGCCGGTGCCGTTGCCCGCGCCGGCGCCGACCGCGGAGGTGGACGGCTACACGGTGACCCTGGCGGGGGAGCCGGCCGCCGGGCAGGGCGCGCACATCACCCTCTCGGTCGCCCGGGACGGTCGGCCCGTCACCGACCTGGAGCCCTACCTCGCCGCGTTCGGCCACCTCGTGGTGCTGCGCGAGGGCGACCTGGCCTACCTGCACGTGCACCCCGGCGGCGCGCCCGGCGACGGAGTGACCCCGGCCGGCCCGGAGATCGCCTTCCACACCGAGCTGCCCAGCGTCGGCATCTACCGGTTCTTCCTCGACTTCAAGCACGGGGGCGTGGTGCGAACCGCCGAGTTCACCGTCGAGGCCGGCAAGCCCGCCGCCCCGGCCGACCCGCACGCGGCCCACGCGGGGCACCAAGGCCACCAGAACCACGACAGCCACCAAAACCACGACAGCCACCACGGTCACCACGGTCACCACGGCTGACCCGACTCCACCCACATCGACGCGACCCCGCCACTCCCGGGCCGCGTCGATGTCGTGTTTTCCCGGCCAAAGGGGTACCGGAGCGATGCCCACCGCCCGCCCCGCCCCGCCCGGAGCACTCGAATGGCCCACCCGCGCCCGCCACGCCCCTCCGCACCCCCCGAGCATCCGGCGAACGCCCGGCCCCGCACCCCTTCCGCGCCCCGCACCCCTTCCGCAGCCAAGCTACCGGCCGTTAACATCCGGAAGCTGCCGTCGACATGCCCCGTCATGTTCGACAGGTGAGGAGGCGTGCTCGTGCCCGTTCTTCGTTCCCGGCTCGATCCCCGGTCGGACATCTACCGGGACAACCGCACCGCGCAACTCGCCGCGCTCGCGGCGCTGCACGAACAACTCGACCTGGCCCGCGCCGGCGGCGGCGAGCGCTACGTCGAACGGCACCTGGCGCGCGGCCGATTGACCGCCCGTCAGCGCATCGAGCTGCTGCTCGACCGGGACGCGCCCTTCCTCGAACTGTCCTCGCTCGCCGCGTGGGGCACCGAGTTCACCGTCGGCGCGGGCCTGGTCACCGGCATCGGCCCGGTCTCCGGCGTCGAGTGCGTACTGATCGCCAACGACCCGACCGTGCGCGGCGGTTCGCTCAACCCGTACGCACTGCGCAAGAACCTGCGCGCCCTGGAGATCGCCCGCCGCAACCGCCTGCCGGTGATCAGCCTGGTCGAGTCCGGCGGTGCCGATCTGCCCACCCAGGCCGAGCTGTTCGTGCCGGGCGGTCGGGTCTTCCACGACCTGACCGAGCTGTCCGCGCTGGGCATCCCCACCATCGCGCTGGTGTTCGGCAACTCGACCGCGGGCGGCGCCTACATCCCCGGCCTGTGCGACCACTCGGTGCTCGTGGCGGGGCAGGCCAAGGTGTTCCTCGGCGGCCCACCGCTGGTGCGGATGGCCACCGGCGAGGAGGCCGACGACGAGGAACTGGGCGGCGCCGCGATGCACGCCCGGGTGTCCGGGCTGGCCGACCACTACGCCGTGGACGAATACGACTGCCTGCGGATCGGTCGGCGGATCGTGGCCGAGCTGAACTGGCACAAGCACGGCCCCGGGCCGACCCACCCGGCGGACGAGCCGCTGTACGACATCGACGAGGTGCTCGGCCTGGTCTCGGCCGACCTGCGCGTGCCGTTCGATCCCCGCGAGGTGCTGGCCCGGGTGGTGGACGGTTCGCGGTTCGGCGAGTACAAGCCCGGCTACGGGACCAGCCTGGTCACCGGATGGGCCTCGGTGCACGGCTTCCCGGTGGGGGTGTTGGCCAACGCGCGCGGCGTGTTGTTCGGCGAGGAGTCGCGCAAGGCCGCCGAGTTCATCCAGTTGGCGAACCGCTCGCACACCCCGCTGCTGTTCCTGCAGAACACCACCGGCTACATGGTGGGCACCGCGTACGAACAGGGGGGCATCGTCAAGGACGGCGCCAAGATGATCAACGCGGTGACCAACTCGACCGTGCCGCACCTGACCCTGAACATCGGCGCGTCCTTCGGCGCCGGCAACTACGGCATGTCGGGCCGCGCCTTCGACCCCCGGCTGTTGTTCGCCTGGCCGACCGCGAAGCTCGCCGTGATGGGCGCGGCGCAACTGGCCGGCGTGTTGTCCATCGTCGGCCGGCAGGCCGCCGCGGCGCGCGGGATCGCCTTCGACGAGGAGGTGGACGAGTTGCGCCGGAGTGCGATCGAGGCGCAGATCGAGCGCGAGTCGCACGCGTTCTTCGTCACCGCGCGGCTCTACGACGACGGCGTGATCGATCCGCGCGACACCCGCACGGTGCTCGGCATCGCGCTGTCCGCGGCGCACTCGGCACCGGTCGCGGGCACCACCGGCTACGGGGTCTTTCGCATGTGACGCCGGCCGAGGGCACCCCAGCCGACCCGCCCGCCAGGCGGCAGCACACCGCAGGCACCCCGGCCGCCTCGCCCACCCGGCGCCGGGACACCCGAGGCACCCCAGCCGCCCCGCCGCCCGGAAACCGCACACCGAGGGGATCGTATGCCGTTCATCCGCAGGCTGTTGATCGCCAACCGCGGCGAGATCGCGGTCCGGATCGCCCGCACCGCACACACGATGGGCATCGACACGGTGGCCGTGTACGCCGATCCGGACACCGACTCGCCCCATGTCGCGGCGGCCGATCAGGCGGTCCGGCTGCCCGGCGAAACCGCCGCGGACACCTACCTGCGTGCCGACCTGCTGATCGAGGCGGCCCGGAGCACCGGCGCCGACGCGGTGCACCCGGGCTACGGATTCCTGTCCGAGAACGCCGACTTCGCCCGGCGGGTCGAGGCCGCCGGGCTCGTCTTCGTGGGGCCCGCGGCGCGGACCATCGCCGCGATGGGCGACAAGCTCGCCGCGAAGGAACTGCTCGGCGCGGCGGGTGTGCCGGTGTTGCCCGGCGGGATCGTCCGCGAGGACGGCGACGCGCGCGAACTCGCCGCCCGGATCGGCTTCCCGCTGCTGGTCAAGGCCGCCTTCGGCGGCGGCGGCCGAGGCATGCGGGTGGTGCGCGAACAGGCCGCGCTGGCCGAGGCGGTGGCCGGCGCCCGGCGCGAGGCGGGCGCCGCGTTCGGCGACGACACCGTCTTCCTGGAGCGTCTGGTGGAGCGCCCCCGACACGTCGAGGTGCAGATCTTCGGCGACACCCACGGCACGGTGCTCGCGCTCTTCGAGCGGGACTGCTCGATCCAGCGCCGGCATCAGAAGCTGATCGAGGAGAGCCCCTCCCCGGCCGTCGACCCGGCGCTGCGGGCCCGGTTGTGCGCGGCGGCGGTGACCGCCGGTCGGGCGATCGGCTATGTCGGCGCGGGCACCGTGGAGTTCGTGCTCGACCGGGCCGGCGCGTTCCACCTCCTGGAGGTCAACACCCGACTCCAGGTCGAGCACCCGGTCACCGAACTGACCACCGGCCTGGACCTGGTCCGGCTGCAACTCCTGGTCGCCCAGGGCCACCCGCTGCCCGCCGAACCGGTCGCCGCCGGCCACGCCATCGAGGCCCGGCTGTACGCGGAGGACCCCGGCCGCGGCTACGCCCCCTCCGTCGGCACGCTGCACCGCTTCGAACTGGCCGAGCGGGACGGCATCCGGGTGGACGCCGGCGTGGCCGAAGGGAGCCGGATCGGCCCGCACTACGACGCGCTGCTGGCCAAGGTGATCGCGTACGCGCCGACCCGCGACGAGGCCTGCCGCAAGCTCGCCCACGCGCTCGCCCGGGCCCGACTGCACGGCGTGCGCACCAACCGCGACCTGCTCGTGGGCATCCTGCGCTCGCCCGAGTTCACCGCCGGAGACGCGGACACCGGCTTCCTGGATCGACATCCGCCGGCCGAACTGTGCGCCCCCGACCCGGCGGCGGCGGCGATCCACGCCGCCGCCGCGGCCCTGGCCGGACAGGCCGAACGGCGGGCGGCGGCCCGCGTGTTGGGCGGCATTCCGAGCGGCTGGCGCAACGTCCGCAGCGCCGACCAGCAGGTGACCTACGCGCACGACACCGACGGCCGCACGGTGGTCACCTATCGTCTCCCCGACCAGGTCGCGATCGACGGAAAGCCGTTGCCCGGTCTGGTCGTTCACGCCGCACACGCGGATCGGGTGGACCTGACCGCGGACGGGGTGCGGCGCACCGTCTCGGTGCACCGGGTCGGCGACACGATCCACCTGGACAGCCCGCTGGGCGCGAGCGAGCTGACCGAGCTGCCGCGACTGCCGGAACCGGCCGAACCCGTTCGGGAGCCCGTCGGTTCGCTGTCGGCCGCGATGCCCGGCACGGTGGTCCGGGTCGCGGTCGAAGAGGGCCAACACGTCGTGGCCGGACAACTCGTCCTGGCCGTCGAGGCGATGAAAATGGAACACGAGGTGCTCGCACCGCACGCGGGCGTTGTCGGTCGACTGACCGTGCGTCCGGGCGAACCGGTGGACGCCGGCACGGTGTTGGCGATCGTGGCCCCCGACGCCGACGCCGACGCCGAGACTCACGCGGAGGCCGTGCGATGAGCGCCTCGACCGACGGGACGCCGGCCCGCCGCCCGGTCCGGATCGCGAACTGCTCCGGTTTCTACGGCGATCGACCGGCCGCCGCACGCGAGATGGTCGAAGGCGGCCCGATCGACGTGCTCACCGGCGACTACCTGGCCGAACTGACCATGTCCATCCTGTGGAAGGCCCGGAACAAGGACCCCGGCGCCGGCTACGCGCGCACCTTCGTCACCCAGATGGAACAGGTGATGGGCACCTGCCTGGACCGGGGCATCCGGATCGTCTCCAACGCCGGCGGGCTCAACCCGGCGGGCCTGGCCGAACGCCTGCGGGCGAGCGCGGAACGCCTGGGCCTGGCCCCGCGGATCGCCTACGTGAGCGGCGACGACGTACTGGACCGGATCGACGCGGGACCGCGCGCGGTGACCGCGAATGCCTACCTCGGCGGCTGGGGCATCGCCGAAGCCCTCACCCGGGGCGCCGACATCGTGGTCTGCCCGCGGGTGACCGACGCCTCCCTGGTGGTCGGCCCCGCCGCCTGGTGGCACGGCTGGCGGCGCACGGACCACGACCGGCTCGCCGGCGCCGTCGTCGCGGGCCACGTGATCGAATGCGGCCCGCAGGCCACCGGCGGCAACTACCCGTTCTTCGGCGACCTCCCACGCCTGCACCGGCCGGGCCGCAGCCACGACTTCGCGCTGGACACCCGCCGCCCCGGCTTCCCGATCGCGGAGCTGGCCGCCGACGGTTCCTCGGTGATCACCAAACACCCGGGCACCGGCGGCCTGGTGTCGATCGGCACGGTCACCGCGCAACTGCTGTACGAGATCGCCGGACCCGCCTACGCCAACCCCGACGCGGTGGCCCGCTTCGACACCATCACGCTCGGCCCGGCAGGTCCGGACCGGGTGCGCATCCGCGGCGTACGCGGACTGCCGCCGCCGCCCACCCTCAAGGTCGCCGTCAACGAACTCGGCGGCTACCGCAACACCATGACCATGGTGCTGACCGGCCTGGACATCGAGGCCAAGGCCGCGCACGCCGAACGCATGCTCTTCGACACGCTCGGCGGCCGGGACCGGTTCGCCGAGGTCGACGTACGGCTGCTGCGCTACGACCGACCCGACGCGCCGACCAACGAGCAGGCCACCGCGCACCTGCGGGTCACCGTCAAGGACCCCGACCCGACCAAGGTCGGCCGCGCCTTCTCCGGCGCGGTCGTCGAACTCGCGCTGGCCGGCTACCCGGGCTTTCACACCACCACCCCGCCCACCACCGAGACCGCCTACGGCGTCTTTCGGGCCGGGTGGATCCCGGTCGCCGAGGTCGAGCACACCGTGGTGCTGCCCGACGGCACCTCGCGGGCGATCGCGCCGCCCGAACACACCGCGCCGCTGCCCGCCGCCACCCCGCCGGCCGAACCACCGGTCCGCCACCCGGGACCGACCCGCCGGGCGCCGCTCGGACTGGTCTGCGGCGCCCGCTCCGGCGACAAGGGCGGCGACGCCAACCTGGGTCTGTGGGCCCGCAGCGATGCCGGCTTCCGCTGGCTGCGCGGGCATCTGACGGTCGATCGACTACGCGAACTGCTGCCCGAAGCAGCCGAGTTGCCCATCCAGCGGTATGTGCTGGCGAACCTGCGCGCGATCAACTTCGTGATCGTCGGCCTGCTCGGCGAGGGCGTCGCCGCCACCACCCGCCCGGATCCACAGGCGAAGGGTCTGGCCGAGTACATCCGGTCCCGACACACCGACATCCCCACGACGCTGTTGGACGGGTGAGCCATGGACTTCCGAGAGAGCGACGAACACCGGGCCCTGCGCGCCGCGGTGGGCGCGATCACCGACGGATTCGGCCCCGGCTACTTCGCCGAGCACAGCCGCGACCGCCGACCCACCACCGAACTGTGGCAGGCCCTGGGCAAACACGGCTACATCGGCGTCAATCTGCCCGAGGAGTACGGCGGCGGAGGCGGCGGCCTGGTCGAACTGGCGATCGTCTGCGAGGAGGTCGCCGCACACGGCTGCCCGCTGCTGTTGCTCCTGGTCTCCAGTGCGATCGCCGGCGAGGTGCTCACCCGGTTCGGCACCGCCGGGCAAAAGCGCACCTGGCTGCCCCGCCTGGCCGCGGGCACCGGCAAGATCGTGTTCGCGATCACCGAACCGGACGCCGGCTCCAACACCCACCGCCTGGCCACCACCGCGACCCGCGTCGGCGACGGCTGGTCGGTGCGCGGCACCAAGCAGTTCATCTCCGGAGTCGACGAGGCCGACGCGATCCTGGTGGTCGCCCGGACCGGCACCGACCCCGAATCCGGCCGCGCCCGGCTCTCGCTGTTCCTGGTCGACGCCGCCCACCCGCGCCTGACCGCGACCCCGCTGGCGATCGAGGGCTCCGCACCCGAGCGACAGTTCACCCTCTTCTTCGACGACGTACCGGTCGCCCCCGACCGACTGATCGGCACCGAGGGCGACGGACTGCGCCAGGTCTTCCACGGCCTGAACCCGGAACGGGTGACCGGTGCGGCACTGGGAGTCGGCATCGCCCGCCACGCGCTTGCCCGCGCCGCCGACTACGCCCGTACCCGCGAGGTGTGGGGCCGCCCGATCGGCACCCACCAGGCGATCGCCCACCCGCTCGCCGAGGCCGCCGTCGAGGTCGAGTCGGCCGCGCTGATGACGGCCCGCGCCGCCTGGCTGCACGACGCGGGCGAAGCGATGGTCAAGGCCGCCGGAGAGGCCGCCAACATGGCCAAGTACGCCGCCGCCGAGGCGGCCATCCACGCGGTGGACGCCGCCATCCAGACCCACGGCGGCAACGGCATGAGCCGCGACTACGGCCTGGTACCCCTGTGGGGCATGGCCCGCGCGTTGCGGATCGCGCCGGTCAGCCGGGAGATGATCCTCAATCACGTGGCGCAACACACCCTCGGACTGCCGCGCTCGTACTGATCGACACCCCCGTGTGTACCGGTCCGCGCTACGACCGCGGAGGACCCGGCGTACTTGCGTGCGACTTGTGAATGACCCGGTTCGGGACTCGGGATCGACGCGGCAGCACGCGGCCGGGCAGAAGATGGAGAGGCAGGCTGCTCCGCTCCCGGCGCGACTGTGTCGGGTGTCGGCCGGGACCGGTGTCATCGGTCGGGCTCGGCGAAGAAGGCAGTGGAAGCGTGGATCAGATGTTGGCGGGGCGTCCCTTCTGGGACGTGGACATCACGAGCATGTGGTTCGTCATAGGCATGGCGCTGGCCACGGCAGGCACCGCCTTCGCCACCATCTGGTTCTGGAACCGCCCCACGCTCCAGCGCACCCGCCGGATCTGCACGCTGCTGTTCACCCAGCTCATGGTCACCTTCACCATCCTGGCCGCGGTCAACGCGCAGATGTACTTCTACTCGACCCTGTCCGACCTGATGCACATCGCGGACGGGCCGCCGGTGCCGGACGTGTCGGTGTCCACCGTCAAGGTCAAGCACCTCGACCCAAGGCCGGCCGTGCCGTTCTCCGACGACCACGGCAAGGGGCTGCCGTTCATGGTCACCAAACCCCCGCTGACCGACCAGCCCCGAACCCCCAAGCCGCGACGGTCCGGCGCGGACCCCAAACACGGCGTGCTGGTCAACACCTCCATCCAGGGCACCCGCACCGGCTACAAGCTGGACACCTTCGTCTACCTGCCCGCCGCCTACTTCAACGCGGAGAACGCTCGCGCCCGCTTCCCGGTCATCCAGCTCACCTCCGGCTTCCCCGGCACCCCCGACACCTGGCTGCGCCGGATGAAGGTGCACCAGATGCTCGCCGGGCTGATGGAAACGGGCAAGATGCCGCCGACCATCGTGGTGATCGCGGCGCAGAACCCGATCGCGGGCCGGGACAGCGAGTGTGTGGACGCCCCCGGCGGTGCCCGCGCCGACACCTACCTCGGCCAGGACGTACCGGACGCCATAGCGGCCAACTTCCGCACCGCGCCCGCGCCGGCCGGATGGGGCCTGCTGGGCTACTCCACGGGCGGCTTCTGCTCGGTCAACCTGGCGCTGCGCCACCCCGACCGCTACACCGCCGCGGCCAGCCTCTCCGGCTACTTCAAGGCGATCACCGACGTGACCACCGGCGATCTGTACCGCGGCGACGACGCGCTGCGCCGGGCCAACAGCCCGCTGCACACCGTCGACGACGTGCGCAGGCCGCCGGTGCGGATGTACCTGTTCGCGGCCAAGGGCGAGGGCAAGACGGTCCGCGAGGCCCGCGAGTTCGCCCGCAAACTGCGGCCGACGGACAGCGTGAAGGTGCAGATAGAGTCGTCCGGCGGCCACAACTTCGGTACCTGGGCCAGGGGCCTGCCGGGCGCGTTCGAGTGGCTGGGACGCGAACTGGCGACCGGACCGGGCGGCGAGGTGCGCGGGCCGGCCTTCTCGGGCGGGCGACCGCTGCACTGAGACCCCGGCGGCGGGTGGGCGGGCGACCCGGCCGATCCCTTCAATACGGCCCGGTACGGTGCGAGACTTCTGCGGCGCCATCCGAACGGAAGCCCAGGGCCCGCGCCCGGCTCGGGAGCGGGACGCCGTCGCACCGAGACGAGGATCGCCCATGCATCCCGGTGTCACCGCCGCCGCGCACCCGCACCGCCCCGCCGTGATCATGGCCGGCACCGGCCGGGTCGTCGGCTACGCCGAACTGGACGCGGAGTGCAACCGCTTCGCCCACCTGCTGTACGACGCCGGGCTGCGCCCGGGGGACCACGTCGCGATCGCGCTGGAGAACCACCCGCTCTACCTCGCGCTCACCTGGGCCGCGCAGTGCTCGGGGCTGATCTACACGCCGGTGGGCGTACGACTGCATCCGGACGAACTGGCCTATGTCGTGGACAACTGCGGGGCCCGGGTGTTCGTCACCTCGGCCGCGCAGGCCGAACTCGCGGGCGCCATCCGCGACCGGGCGCCCCGGGTGGAGCGGTGGCTGATGCTGGACGGCGCGGTGCCCGGCTTCGAACCGTACGAGGTCGCGGTCCGCACCTGCCCGAGCACGCCGCTCGCGAGCCGGTTCGAGGGCGCGGACATGCTCTACTCGTCCGGCACCACCGGTCGCCCCAAGGGGGTACTGCCCAAACGCGAGGAGCACCCGCTGGGCACCGGGCCGGCGCTGACCCTGTTCCGCCTGATCGGCGCGCTGTACGGGATGGACACCTCGGGCGAGGGCGGCGACGTCTACCTGTGTCCCGCGCCGCTCTACCACGCGGCGCCGCTGCGCTACTGCATGCAGTTCCTGCGCGCCGGGCACACCGTGGTGGTCCTGGAGCGTTTCGACCCGGAGGCCGCGCTGGCCGCGATCGAGCGGTATCGGGTGACGCACAGCCAGTGGGTGCCGACGATGTTCGTGCGGATGCTCAAGCTGCCGGCCGACACGCGCGAACGCTACGACCTGTCCTCGCTGCGCTACGCGGTGCACGCCGCCGCGCCGTGTCCGCCCGAGGTCAAGGAACGCATGCTGGACTGGTGGGGACCGGTGTTGCACGAGTACTACGCCGGCACCGAGGGCAACGGCTACGTCGGCTGCGGGCCCCGTGAGTGGCTCGCACACCGGGGCACGGTCGGGCGGGCGATCCTGGGCACGCCGCACATCTGCGACGGTGCGGGGCGGGAACTGCCGGTGGGCGAGGACGGTCTGGTCTACTTCGCCGACGGGCCGCAGTTCTCGTACCACGGCGACCCGGACAAGACCGAGGCCGGCCGCGATCCGGCGGGCCGGGGCTGGACCACCCTCGGCGACATCGGGCACCTGGACGCGGACGGCTATCTGTATCTGACGGATCGCCAATCGCACATGGTGATCAGCGGTGGGGTGAACATCTATCCGCAGGAGGTGGAGAACCTGCTCGCGCTGCATCCCGCGATCGCCGACGTCGCGGTGTTCGGCGTCCCGGACGCGGAACTGGGCGAACAGGTCAAGGCGGTCGTGCAACCGGCCGAAGGCGCGACGCCGGGGCCGGAGTTGGCCCGCGAGCTGATCGCCTACTGCCGGGCCCGGATCGCGCACTACAAGTGCCCGCGATCGGTGGACTTCCGCGCCGAGTTGCCTCGGCATCCGACCGGGAAGTTGTACAAGCGGCTGCTGATCGACGAGTACCGGGCGGCAGCGTCGGGTTCGACCTGAGGATCGGCAATTGCCTTGGCGTACGGCCCGGGTGCCTTGATACCGTCCGCGCGTGTTCACCCTTGCCGAACCTCCGGTCTTCGCCCGTCTGCGGGACGCCCGTTCCGTGTTGATCGCGGGGGCGGGGGGTGGTTTCGACGTGTTCTCCGGACTGCCGCTGGGGCTCGCGCTGGCCGAGCAGGGCAAGCGGGTGCACTACGCGAACCTGTCGTTCGTGACCGTGGATCGGCTGCCGTCGGCGAGTCGGCTGTTGCCCGGACTCGCCGCGGTGCGACCGGACACATCGGGCAACGACGACTACTTCCCGGAGCGCACGCTGGCGAGCTGGCTCGGGCGCAACGGTTTCGCCGACACCGTCTACGCGTTCGGGAAGACCGGGGTCAAGCCGCTGCGGGCCGCGTATCGGCGGTTGGTCAAGGACCTGGACGTGGACGCGATCGTGCTCGTGGACGGCGGCACCGACATCCTGATGCGCGGTGACGAGGCGTCGTTGGGCACCCCGGAGGAGGACATGGCCAGCCTCGCCGCAGTGGCGGGTGTGCGGGTGCCGACCCGGCTGGTCGTCTCGCTCGGCTTCGGCATCGACTCCTACCACGGCATCTGCCACGCGCAGGTGTTGGAGAACCTGGCGGCGCTTACCCGGGAGGGGCACTACCTCGGCGCGTTGTCGATTCCGCGCGAATCGCGGGAGGGAGCGCTGTACCTGGACGCGGTGGCGTACGCGAACCGGCGCACCCCGCAGCGGCCGAGCATCGTGCAGGGCTCGGTCGCCTCGGCCCTGCACGGGCGGTTCGGCGACGCGCACTTCACCGAACGCACCGGAAACAGCGAGCTGTTCATCAATCCGCTGATGAGCGTGTACTTCACCGTCGACCTGGTCGGCCTGGCCGAACGCTCGTTGTACCTGTCGCGGCTGGAGGGCACCGAGAGCATCTGGGACGTCGCGCGGCGCATCGACGAGTTTCGCGACGAGTTGGCGTTCACCCGGCCGAGGCAGGCGATCCCGCACTGAGGCCCGGCGGGGCGCCGACCGGATCGGTGACCGGGCGTCAGGTCTCGTGCGACGGGCGGTATTCCTCCGGGCTCAGGCCGAACGTCCAGGCCACACCCTCGCGGGCGGTCTCGGTGTCCGGCGGCACGCGCAGCCAGTAGGTGCGGGTGCTGCCGTCCGGTTCGGGCGTGGAGTTGAGCACCTCGACCATCATGATCGGTTCGTCGTCGTCGAGTTCGATCTCCCACAACACGCCGGTCTCGTCCCGATCCAACGGCTGGGCACCGACCTCGCGCAGGTAGCGGTCGTAGCCGTAGATCTCCAGCATCACCCGGCGCAGCTCGGCGTTGTCCTCGTTGTGGATCGCGCGTACGGTCAGCCGGCTGCCGCCGGGGCCGAGACCGCCGACGAAATCGGCCGGCACCGGCATGCCGCGCCACGCGTGCAGCGCGAAGCCGTCGGCGTAGGTCAGCGCGGGGCCGTCGCCGTTGTGCAGCCGCGACTGGTCGTCGCGATGCATCGTGGTGGGCCGTTCGCTGACCAGCACGACCCGCTCGTACGGCCACCACCAGCCGACGTGCCGGGCCACCTCGGCGAGTTCGGCCAGGACCGGGAAGTCGAACTCGGGGAAGCGCTCCTTGAGTCCGTCGAAGACCGCGAGCCAGGCCGCGTCGTGTTGGCCGCCCAGCGCGCTGTGCGTGGTCGCGCGGACCTTGTCCGCGATGTCCCAGCGGCCGCGCGAGGCGGGGGTGCGCACCGAAGGGTCCCACGCGCCGACGCCGGAGTGCACCGCCTCGCGGATGCGCTCGGTGAGCTGCCGGGTGGGCTCCCACAGCCGGTCGGCGCCCTCGGCCCAGGCGAGCTCCCAGCCGCCCGCCCCCAGCACCGCGGTGGCCTGGGCCTTGGCGGCCGTCCAGGGGCCGCTCCAGAGCCGTTCCTGCACAGGCCGGCCCGGCCGCCCGGGCACCTTGACCGACAGCCGGGTGGCGGCCAGGTCGGCGGGCTTGCACGTGCCCGCCGCCACGGTCGCGGCCACCGCCGCCGCGAGGGGCGAGTCGTACCAGACCACCCGCTCCGGCTCGGACAACCCGGCGGCCCGATACACGGCCCGGATGGCCTCCTCGGCGGCGGGCCGATCGGCGGGACCGGTGGCGGCGGCGACGTGCGCCCAGTCGGTGGTGGCCTCGGCCAGGGCGAGCCGATCCGCGAGGCCGAGCACCGGCCGAGGGGCGGGTCGCGGCCGGCCGACGACCGGCGCGTGTTGCGGGGTCGGCCGGGCGCGGTCGGCGGCGGCCCGGGCGTCGTGGGCGGTCGGCCCGGTCGCCCCCGCGGGCTCGGCGGCCCGGGTCGGCGCGTGCAGCGGGGTGCGCCGTGCCCGGTGGGGGCTCGGCTGTGGCGGCTCGTGCGGTGCCTCGTCGAGCGGGGGAGTGGCCCGCGCCGCGGACTCGGCCTCGCGCGCGGCCCGTTCCTCGCGTGCCCGCAGCGCCGCCCAGGCCGCCGCCGCCGGATTGGCGGGCGGCGCGGGCGGGTTTGGCGGGCGCGGGGCGAGGGCCTTGCGCGGCAGCGCGATCCCGGGCAGCTTGCGGGGCGGCGTGGCCATCGTGTCTCCCGTGGTGTGCGGTTGCGCCCGGTCGGCGGCGAAAGCTCGGGCCGGACCGGTCGGCTCGACGCGTCGGATGATCCTCGCCCACCGGATCGGCTCGGCGCGTCGGGGTGTGTCGAGCGCGGAGACCATGGTTCCACCGGCTCCGACCCGGCTGCGGTGGATGTCGGCTCCGACCCGATCCCGAGCCCGCGTTCGAGCCGGCGAGCCGGAAAGAGCCCGGGCCCGAAGGCGCGTCGGCGGACGTGCCGGACCGGATCTAGTCCGCCACCATCCGGACCGCGCCCGGGATGTACTCGCGTTGGCGGACCACTCGGTACCAGCCCTTCGGCAGGTCGATCGTGGCGTGTTCCTCGTGCACGATGCGGGTGGCCTCGTCCAGGTGCAGGTGGCCGATCAGCATCGGTTCCGGGGCCAGGTACAGCGTGCCACTGCCGACCACCGCGTGGGCGTGCCCGGTGGCCTCGCCGAGCGCCAGCACGAGTCGGCCGCGGGCGTCCCGGGGTTTGGTCGGCAGCGCCTCGACGCCGGTGGGCACGGTCTGTGCCTTGATCGGTTGCAGCAGGATGTCGCCCTGGCGAAACATGGCAAACCTCCATCGGGATGGTCGAATCGACGGTGGCTCAACCCCACCGCCGAACACGCTAACCACCCCGACCGACAGGCCGCGCCGCCGATCAGTAGCCCGCCGGCCGGATCAGCCCGGTCTCGTAGGCGTACACCGCGGCCTGGGTCCGGTCGCGCAGGCCCAGCTTGACCAGGATGCGACCGACGTGGGTCTTCACCGTCTGCTCGGCCACCACCAGGCGGGCCGCGATCTCGGCGTTGGACAGGCCCTGGGCGATCAGCGACAACACTTCGGTCTCGCGTTCGGTGAGGTCGCCGACGCGGTCCTTGAGCGGGACCCGCGGCGCACCGGCCAGACGGGAGAACTCGCCGATCAGGCGCTTGGTCAGGTTCGGCGCGAGCAGCGCGTCCCCGGCGGCCACCACCCGTACCGCGTGCGCGAGTTCCTCGGCCGAGGCGTCCTTGAGGAGGAAGCCGGACGCGCCCGCGCGCAGCGCCTCGTACACGTACTCGTCCAGATCGAACGTGGTCAGCACGAGCACCTTGGTCGCCGTGCCGGCGGATCCGGTGATCCGCCCGGTGGCCTCGATGCCGCCCAGCCGAGGCATCCGGATGTCCATCAGCACCACGTCGGGCGCGAGTTCGGCCACCTGCCCGACCGCGTCGAGGCCGTCGACGGCCTGCCCGACCACCTCGATGTCGGGCTCCGCGTTCAGCAGGACGGTGAAGCCCTGCCGGACCATCATCTGGTCGTCGGCGATCAACACCTTGATGCTCACGAATCGCCCCCCAAAGGCAGTCTGGCCACGACCTCGTAACCGCCGTCGGGGATCGGCCCGCCGGCGAAATCGCCCCCCAGCATGGCGACCCGCTCGCGCATTCCGAGCATCCCGTGCCCGCCGCCCGGCGGAGTCGACGGGGCGGACGAATCGAGCGGCTCGCTCGCGGTGTTGGCGACCCGGATCGCCAAGCCGGTCGCCTGATAACCCAGCTCCACCCGAATCGCCGCTCCCGGCGCGTGCCGCAACACGTTGCTGAGCGCCTCCTGCACGATCCGGAACGCGGACAGCTCGACCCCGGGCGGCAGTGCCCGCCGCTCGCCGGTGATCCGGGTGTCCACCTCCAGACCGGCGCCGCGCACGTTGGCGACCAGCTCGTCCAGCCGATCCAGGGTGGGCTGTGGGGCGTGCCGGACGGCCTCGGACAGGTCGTTCTCGGAGCGCAGCACACCCAGCACCCGGCGCAGCTCGGTGAGCGCGTCGACCGCGTTCGCCCGGATGCCGACCAGGTTTTCCTTGAGCGCCTCGGAGGGATTGTCCACCAGATGCGGCGCGACCTGGGCCTGGATCGAGATCACCGACATGTGGTGCGCGACCACGTCGTGCAACTCGCGGGCGATCCGGGTGCGTTCCTCCAGAAGGGTGCGCCGGGCCCGCTCCTCGGCGGTGAGTTCGGACTGGACCACCAACGCGGTCCGGGCCTGCCGACGGCCGCGCAGCGAGGCACCGACCACCGCCGCGATGGTCAGCGTCACCGCGGCCGATTCCAGGTCGAACCTGCGCATGGGGGCGAAGAAGGTGACGTGCAGCAGTGTCCCGATCAGCAGGCTGATCGTCAGCACCTCGAACGTGACGCGCGGCCGGGCCCGCAGCGCGACCATGAACACCGCGGCGGCGTGCAGCGCGATCCCGGTCCCGGTCCACGGGTACAGCTGCGGGGTGTCCGGGTTCGCCGCCAGCGCGACGACGACCATCGCCGCGGTCACCGCCCACCACGCCTGCACCGGCCGGAACATCGCGACCACGATCGCCACCGACGGGGCGCCGCCGAGCAGGATGCCGGCCGGCTGGCTCAGGCCGTACTGCCAGACGAGTTGGTTGATGTTGACCACCGCGGCCGGGATCGCCAGGAACACCAACAACACCGCGGACGCGGGTTGCCAGTCCCGCCAACGGCGCGGCAGCGGGTCGGGAGCGCCCGTCCACAGGTCGGCGCGCAGGGTGCGCACGAGCGCGCCCACCGCCGTCCTGATCCGGCCCCCGCCCTCCCCTCGCACAAGATCAACTCTAGGCACGCCGCACCTCCGCCGTCCGGGCGGGCCTCGTGCGCGCCTTCGGCACCGACGCTAGGCGCGGTCCCCGGCCGCGGACATCCCGCCAGGGGGCTCACCCGTCGAGTGGCTCTCGGGTACTACGGGTATCGGTGCGGCGCATCGCACCGACCCGCACCGACCCGCCGTCGGGGCCGCCGGACCGAGCCGGCGTGGCCCCACCCTCAACTGCGCTCCTTGACCCCCGCCAACATGCCCTCGATGCGGTCCGGCGGCCCGGGCCGGGAGAAGTACCAACCCTGCCCGGCGTCACAGCCGATCGCCCGCAGCCGCTCCGCCTGGACCGCGGTCTCGATGCCCTCCGCGGTCACCGTCAGGCCGATCGCGTGCGCCAGTTCGACCAGCGAGGCCACGATCCGGCCGTCCACCGGATCGGAGTCGCCGGGTTGCCGCAGGCCCTCGACGAAGGAGCCGGCGATCTTCAGCTCGCAGACCGGCAGTCGACGCAGGTAGGCCAGGTTCGAGTAGCCGGTGCCGAAGTCGTCGATCGCGATCCGGATGCCCATCGCGGCCAGTTCGCGCAGTCGCTCCAGCGGACCACCGTCGGTGGACATGATCTGACTCTCGGTCAGCTCGAATTGCAGTCGGCCCGGATCCAGGCCCGTCTCGGCCAGCACCCGCTCCACCTGGCGTACCAGGCCCGGTTCGCGGCACTGGCGTTCGGCCAGGTTGACGCTGATGAAGGGGGCGCCGTCCGGCTCCAGGTCCTGCCAGCGGCGTGCCTCGCGGCACGCCTGCTCCAGCACGTGCATGCCCAGCGGCACGATCAACCCGGTCTCCTCGGCCAGCCCGATGAAGCGGTCCGGGCCGACCAGGCCGTTGCGCGGATGGCGCCAGCGCACCAGCGCCTCGACGCCGAGCACACCGCCGTCGGCGAGCGAGACGAGCGGCTGGTAGTCGACGTAGAACTCGCCGTGGTGCAACGCGGCGGGCATCTCCGCGGACAGCGTGTAGCGCGCCACCTCGCGGTCGTTGCGGTCGGTGTCGAACACCGTCCAGCGCCCGCGCCCGTCGGACTTGGCCCAGTAGAGCGTTATGTCGGCCGCCCGCAGCGTGTCCGCCGGGCTGGTGCCGGCCACCGGCCGCTCCACGATGCCGATGCTCGCGGTGACCGTCAGGTCGTGGCCGCGGATGCGGAACGGCTCGCGCAGCGCGGCGAACACGCCGTCGGCCAGCGCCACCACCTGGCCGGTGCCGGTGGAGTGCTCGACCAGGATGACGAACTCGTCGCCGCCCATCCGCGCCATCAGGTGCCCGGCCTGGCCCGCGTACCGACTCAGCCGCCGGGCGACCGCGACCAGCAACTGGTCGCCCACGTCGTGCCCGAGGCTGTCGTTGACCACCTTGAACCCGTCCAGGTCCAGGTAGCACAGGCCGACCCGGTCACCGGGGCCCGGGTGTTCGAACGCGGCGGTCAGTCGTTCGACGAACAGCGCGCGGTTGGGCAGCCCGGTGAGCTGGTCGTGCATCGCCTGGTGGCGCAGCCGGGTGTGCAGGCGGTGCCGGTCGGTGACGTCCTCCAGCATGCAGACCTGGTACTCGGGGCTGCCCTTGGAGTCGCGGACCAGGGACAACGACAGGTGCGTCCACAACGTCTCGCCGTCGGCCTTCTCGAACTGCTTCTCCAGGGCGAAGTGGTCGCGTTCGCCGCTGATCAACTCGTCGTAGAGCTTCCACATGTGGTCGGTGTCGCCGTCGTGCATGAAGTCGCGGACCTGCCGCTTGCACATCTCCTCGACGCTGGCCGCGAACATCGTGGTCATCGCCTGGTTGACGTCGATCACGTTGCCGTCGACGTCGCCGATCCCGATGCCGATCGCGGCCTGGTCGAAAACGGCCCGAAAGCGCGCTTCACTCGTGTGCAGTGCGTGCTCCGCGCTGTCCCGGGCGACCAGGACGGCGGCGTGGATGGCCTCCTGCTCGTCCAGGGTCCGCCGGCGCAGCGCCTCCGCGTAGCCCGCCGCGAGCGCCCCCATCAGCCCGGCGATGCGCTCCAGGTACGCGTCGGGATCCCGACCGCGGGAGACCGCCTCGCGGCGCAGGATGGGCCACCACGGGCCGACCAGGCCCAGGGTGCGCTCCAGCGTGCCGCTGCCGGTGAAGTGTTCGCCGACGAGGGACGCGCCGACCTCGCGCGCCGCGGCCGGGTCGAACGGCTCGGTGCGCAGCGCCTGCGCCAGGCGCAGCGCCTGGTCGCGCAGGTATTGCTCGATCTCGGCACCGCTCAACGGGACGAAGCTGGTGCCTTCGACGGCCCGGGCCCAGTCGCGGGCGAATCGGCTCAGCGACGGCCTGGCCCCGCCGGCTCGCGCGTCGTCCGTACCGCCGTTCACCCTGCGCTCCCCACGGTGGTCCGGGCGCACATGCCGGTCCCCCGGCACGCCTGGACCCACGCTGTGCCCGGCGCCCATGATGGTCGATCCACCGCCCCACCTTTCCTCCTCGGGGGCGATCCGTCACCGTGCAATGTCGGTGCGGTCGCCGCTCGGACGAGCCGGCCACAATCCCCAGCGGCCGTGTGAACGAGCCACATCACCCGTTATCACCCGTTCGGACGAGCCGGTTGGTACCTCCGGTGTGTCCCGACGATCGCGTGATCATCGTTGACGGTATCCGCCGCGGCGCGGAAACGTCTTGTAGTTGGACACGGCGCGAGGAGCATCACTCCGGAGAGGGACATGTGGTGCGCGCGGGTCCGTACCGAATTGTGGCGTACGCCCTCGCACTCCGGCGCACGCAGGGCTCCCCACGCGACGACTGACGGACCATCAGGTTGCCGCCCCCGGGCAACGGTACGCTCTACCGCCACGAGTCGGCGAGGTGGGGCGCCGTCGCCGCGGTTGCCCGGCGGTCCACCCGAGTGGAGGAAGTGGTCCCGATGTTGGTGGAACTCGCGGTAGGGGATGCGTACGGGGCGGGATTCGAGTACGCCGATCGTTCGTTCGTCGTGCGAGGCAACACACTCGCCGGTTATGTGCAGCATCCTCGTCATCGTGACGTGCTGCCCGGCCGATATACCGACGACACGCAGATGAGTATCGCGGTCGCCGAATGGTTGCTCGGCGACGATCACGGGATACCGGCGCTCGCGGACCTGTTCGTGCGGGCGTACAAGCGTGACGCGCGCGCCGGTTACGCGCGGGGGTTTCGTGGCGTACTGGAGGAGGTCGCCGACGGCACGGAGTTGCTGGCGGTATTGCGGCCGGAGAGCGACAAGAGTGGCGCGGCGATGCGCGCGGGCGTGCTGGGCCTCTTGCCGGACCCGGCCGACGTGCGCCGGATGGCGGCGACGCAGGCCCGGATCACCCACCGCACGCTCGGCGGGATGACCTCGGCGACCGCGGCGGCGCTGGCGGTGCACTACTGCCGGTACGGCCTGGGTCCGGTCGCCGAACTGCCGACGTGGCTGGTGGCGACGCTGCCCGCGTCGACCGGGCCGGCCGTGTGGGCGCAGCCGTGGCGCGGCAAGGTCGGCTCGCCGGGCATGGACAGCACCCGCGCGGCGATCACCGCGCTGGCCGCGCACACCGGCACGGCCGCGTTGTTGAAGGCGTGTGTGGCGTACACCGGCGACGTGGACACGGTGGCCACCATCGCGCTCGCGGCGGCGAGTTGCTCGGCCGAGTACACCCAGGACCTGCCGCCCGCGCTGGTGGCGGGCCTGGAGAACGGCCCCTACGGACGAGAGCATCTCGCGGGCCTGGACGCGCGGTTGGCGGCCCGGTTCGGCTGAGCCGCGCCGGGCGGGCCCGGTCGGCCGCGGCGCGTCGGTGAAAGACCGGCGAAAGATCCGGCCCGGGACGTCCCGAGGGACGGATCGGCGAAACGCGAGAGGCCCCCCGGCGGACCGGGGGGCCTCTCGTTTGCCTGGAGCCCCAATACGGAATCGAACCGTAGACCTTCTCCTTACCATGGAGACGCTCTACCGACTGAGCTATTGGGGCCTGCGCGGCGAAAACTTACCGGATCCGCGTTCGGTTCGCCAACTTGATCCACGAGCGGATCCGGATCGACCTCGTCGGGCGCGCTTCACCACTCGCCGGGGCTCATCGTGAAGTGCGCATACGGGACGGTCCACACCACTTCGCGGGCCGCCTCCGCACGTTCGTCGTAGGCGGTGCCGTGGTCGGCGGTGACGATCGCGAAGCAGGGCCTGCGGCAGCTCATCGCGCGAAACAGCCGGCCCAGGTGCCGGTCCACGTACTCCAGCGCGGCGGCGTGCGTGTCGCGGTTGTCGCCGTCGGCGGCGGTGGCGCCCGGGGTGTGGAACCAGTTCGGCTGGGCGATGGCGGCGACGTCGACGAGCAGGAAGAGTCGGCGGTCCGGGTCGAGGCCGCCGACCACCAGTTCGGCGCGGGCGACCTGGGCCTCGAACGAGATCGGTGAGGTGACGCCGAGTTCGGGGTCCCAGTGGCTCTCGGCGAACATCCCCGGCAACACCGAGTCGAGCGCGCCCTGTTTGTCGAAGCAGCCGACGCCGCCGATGCACGCGGTGTGGTAGCCCGCCTTGGTCAGCGCGCTGGGCAGGTCCGGGGTGTCGAACAACCACGTGTGCGCGTCGGTGGACTCGGTGTCGCCGCGTCGGGCGGCGAACAGGCGCGGGTGCGGGCCGGGGCCCGCCGGGGTGGGCAGGTAGCCCGCCAGGAACGCGGTGTGCGCGGCGAAGGCGAGGGCGGCCGGGGTGTAACGGCGTTGCCAGCCGCCCTCGGGCAGGACCCGGGAGAGGTTGGGCAGCCTGCCGGCCGCGGCGAGCTCGACGGCCACGTCGTACCGCAGCGCGTCGAGCGTGACGAGCAGTAGGTCCTGCTCGCCCACGACGGCGTTCATGTCGGGACCGGTCATATCGGACATGCCACCTTCTCCGCATCTGCTCGGGTGTTCGGGGCCGCCGCCGGTGGTCCGCACGCGGGCGGCGAATGGATCGCCCATGCCTACCAGAGGGAGGCGACTCTTCGAGGGATAACCCCCTCGCCGGTGTCCGGGTCGCCGTGTATGTTGTTCTCAACCTAAGAACATCTCATTCGGAGAACAACCGTCGAGTCGGTGTCGGGAACGTGAACCGGCGGGACTGCGTCGGACGTGCATCGCAGTGGGCACATCGGAGGGAAGTGCGACATGGCCGACACTGCCATCACCGAACGCGAATGGCTCGCGTCCTACGACCCCAGGGCCTGGGATCCGATCGCGGTGACCGTCGACATCGTCGCGCTGACGATTCGCCAACTCGGCGGCGCCGACCGGGCGGGCACCGCGCCGGAGGGCACCGGCGAGGAGTCGCCCAAGGCACTGCACGTGCTGCTCGTGCGGCGCGGCGAGATGCCCTTCGCGGGCCGGCTCGCGCTGCCCGGCGGCTTCGTGCGGCCCGTGGTCGACCCGGACGGCACCCGGCACGAGGAGGACCTGGGCGAGGCCGCCGCGCGCGAACTGGCCGAGGAGACCGGGCTCGCCGCCGGTGCTCGACTCGACCGGGTGCACCTCGAACAACTGGGCACCTACGGTGCGCCCGGACGCGACCCGCGGATGCGGATCGTCTCGGTCGCGCACCTGGCCTTCGCGCCGGACCTGCCCGACCCGACCGCCGGCGGCGACGCCGCCCACGCACTGTGGGTGCCGGTGGCCGAGGTCGATCCGGACACGCTGGCCTTCGACCACGCGCGCATCCTCGCCGACGGCCTGGAGCGCGCCCGTGCCAAACTCGAATACTCGCCACTGGCCACCGCGTTCGCCGGTGAGGAATTCACCGTCACCGAACTGCGCGAGGTCTACCAGGCGGTGTGGGGACAACCCATGCACGCCGGCAACTTCCACCGCAAGGTGCTGTCCGTGCCCGGCTTCGTCGAGGACACCGGCGCCACCACCGCGCGCGGCGGGGCTCGCGGCGGTCGCCGCGCCCGGCTGTACCGCGCGGGCCCCGCACGTCTGCTGCACCCGGCGCTGCTGCGCCCGTCCCCGGAGGAGGACTCCCGATGACAAGGACGCCCGGCACCACCTCGACCACCCCCACGACCTACCCGGCCGCGCTCGACCTGCTGAGCCGCGCACCGGACCCACAGGGCGTCTTCGGGCCCTACGACGGCACGCCGGAGGCGTGTCTGCGCGCCGGCAACCGCACGTATCGCCAACTCGCCCGGCTGCTCCACCCGGACACCGCGCCCGCCGATCGGCGCACCGAGGCCGCCCGCGCCTTCGCCGAGTTGGGCGAATTGTGGAACCGCTATCAGCAGGACATCACCGGCGTGACCGGCCGTCAGGTGGTGATCACCACCAAGCGCCGGGTCTACTCGGTCGGCGAGGAGCGCGCGAGCGGCGACATCGCCACGCTGTACAAGGTCGGCTACCGGGCCGAGGACGACGGCGAGGCGCGGGCGTTGCTCAAGCTGCCGCGTTCGGTGAGCGACAACGACCTGATGGAGCGCGAGGCCACCGCGCTGGAACGGATCGCCCGCGAAGGCGATCCCCAGTACGCGAACTACGTGCCCCGGCTGATCGAGACCTTCCGGCACCGGGACGCCAAGAGCGGGATCGAGCGGCGCGCCAACGTCCTCGAACGGGTGCGCGGCTTCCGCTCGTTGACCGAGGTGCGCGAGGCGTACCCGGACGGCCTGGACGCCCGCGACGTGGCGTGGATGTGGCGCCGCCTGCTCGTCGCGATCGGATACGCGCACCGGGCCGGCGTCGTGCACGGTGCGATCACCCCCGACCACGTGCTCATCCACCCGCGCGAGCACGGACTCGTCCTGGTCGACTGGTGCTACTCGGTGTTGCTCGACGCCCCGGCGGACACCGACCGGCCGGAGGCGATCCTGCGGGCCAAGGCGGTCGAGCACGTGCCGGCGATGATCGACCGGCACGCGGACCTGTATCCGCCGGAGATCCCCGGCAAGCAGCCGCCGGAGACCGCCGCGGACGTCTACATGGCCACCGCGTGCATCACCGGCCTGCTCGCCCCGGACGCGCCCAAGCCGCTGCTGCGCTTCGCCCGAGGCTGCTCGCTGCCCGCTCCCGCCCGCCGTCCGCACGACGCGTGGAAGCTGCTCGGCGAGTTGGACGAACTGCTCGGCAAGCTCTACGGACCGCGCCGATTCCGGCCGTTCGCGATGCCCACGCGCCGCGAGACCAAGGTTCCGGCGCCGGCCGCCGAAACCGCCCGCACCGGCGACGAGCCGGTCGATTCCATCTAGTCGCGGGTCGGCCCGCCGGGCCGACCCGCGCACGGATCCCAACGCATCCGATCGGGGAGTGAGCACCATGGGCAGTGGCAACTGGTCCACCAACGTCTACGACGCGGCGCAGAGCTACAACGCGGCCGCCGGACGCAGCGCGTTCCACTACGACCACGTCACCAAGCGAAGCACGCCGCACAGCGCCTGGAAGGCGCACGACGACCTGGATCCGCGCCTGGCGAGCGTGCGGGAGAGCCGGGACAGCGACGAGCACCCCACCTCGGTGGCCATCTCGGTGCTGTTCGACGTGACCGGTTCGATGTTGCGGGTCCCGCAGACGCTGCAGACCAAGCTGCCCGAGTTGTTCGGCCTGCTGCTGCGCAAGGGCTACGTGCAGGATCCGCAGATCATGTTCGGCGCGATCGGCGACGCGACCTGTGACCGAGTGCCTTTGCAGATAGGCCAGTTCGAGTCGGACAACCGGATGGACGACCAGCTCGGCAACATCCTGCTGGAGGGTGGCGGCGGCGGCCAGAAGCGCGAATCCTACGAGTTGGCCCTGTACTTCATGGCCCGGCACACCTCGATCGACTGTCACGACAAGCGCGGCAAGCGCGGCTATCTGTTCGTGATCGGCGACGAGATGCCCTACCGCCGGGTGCGCCGCGCCGAGGTGAAGGAGTTCATCGGCGACGACCTCGCCGAGGACATCCCGATCGAGCGCATCCTGGCCGAATTGCAGCGCATGTACGAGGTCTACTACATCCTCCCGGCCGGTTCGTCCTACGTGGGCGACGCCGAGGTGCTCGGCGAGTGGAAGGGCCTGCTGGGGCAGCACGTGATCGAACTCGACGACCCGGACGGCGTCTGCGAGACGATCGCGCTGACCATCGGCCTGGCCGAGGACGCGATCGACCTGGACGAGGGCCTGGAACACCTGCGCGAGGTGGGCGCCACCGCCCAGGTCGCCAACGTCTCCAAGGCGCTGGCCTCCTACGCCCGCACCGGCGGCGCGGTGGCCGTCTCCGGCTCGCTGCCCGGCCTCGACGGCGTCGGCGACGCGGGCACCACGCGTCTGTGACACCACGTCATATCGCGGTCGTCGACCTGGGGTTCGGCGACGCGGGCAAGGGCGCCACGGTGGACCGGCTGTGCGCGCGAGCGCGCGAGGAGGGGCGGCCGGTGCACGCCGTGGTGCGCTTCAACGGCGGTGCGCAGGCCGCACACAACGTGGTCACCGACGACGGGCGGCACCACACCTTCGCCCAGTTCGGCGCGGGGACCTTCACCCCGGGCACCCGCACCCACCTGTCCCGGTTCATGCTGGTGGACCCGCTCGCGCTGGCCGCCGAGGCCGAGCACCTGCGCGCGCTCGGCGTGCCCGAGCCGCTCGCGCTGCTCACCGCGGACCGGGAGGCGTTGTTGACCACGCCGTACCACGCGGCGGCCAACCGGGCCCGGGAGTCGGCCCGCGGCGCGAACCGGCACGGGTCGTGCGGAATGGGGGTGGGCGAGACGGCGGCCTTCGCGCTGGCCCACCCGCAGGACGCGCCGCGGGTGGGGGACTGCGCCTCGCCGGTGTTGTTGCGGCGGCGGTTGACGGCCGTACGGGACGCGCTGAGCGCCGAATTCGGGACACCCCTGGGTCCGGACGTGTCGGCCTGCGTGGCGGCCTTCCTGGGCTTCGGGAGGGCCGTGCGGATGGTGGATCGCGCGTACGCGCGCGAGTTGATGCGCGCCGGTCCGGTGGTCTTCGAGGGTGCGCAGGGGGTGCTGTTGGACGAGTGGCACGGGTTCCATCCGTACACCACCTGGTCGACCACGACCTTCGCGAACGCCGAGACGCTGGTCGCCGAGGCGGGCGAGGAGCTGTATCGGCTCGGCGTGCTGCGCACCTACACGACGCGGCACGGCGCGGGGCCGTTGCCCACCGAGGACGCGGCGCTGACCGCCGCGCTGCCGGACCCGCACAACGGGACCGGGCGTTGGCAGGGCGCCTTCCGGGTCGGGCACTTCGACGTGCCGGCGCATCGATACGCGGTCGCGGTGTGCGGGGGAGTGCACGGGCTGGCGCTCACCCACGCGGACGTGCTCGGGCGCCCCGGCGAGTTGGTGGCCGGGTCGTACCTCGGCGAGGAGCCCTCGGCGAGCCCGGTGCCCGACCTCGCGCACGCCGAGCAACTGACCGGGCGGATGTTCGCGGCGCGACCGGTGTTGCGGCCGGCGCCGACGCCCGAGCAGTGGCCGGAATTCGTCGCCGCCGAGCTGGGTGCCCCGGTGACCTTGCTCTCGTTCGGTCCGCGCACCGGTGACAAGTGCGAGCAGCCGGTACTAGGCTCGTATTACTCTCCGGTAACATAGCTGTCCGGAGATCGAGACCGGGCCGGTGGTCAGCGGCTTTGCCGAGACCGCGTACTCTCGAAGCAGAAGTTGACGGACCGTCAGAACTGAATGTGCCCTGTGTCACGCGTGCACCTTCGCGCGAGCGTGGCATCGTGGCGCGGAGATTGATGGATCTTGGGGCCGGAACCGTGGGCCTGTCGCCGCCCCCGTCGACGGGCATGACACCCTCGGACCGGCACCTGGGTGACCGGACGACCACAGGAGAACTGTTGTGAAAATCGTTGTCTGCGTGAAGTACGTACCCGACGCGACCGGGGACCGGGGCTTCAACGACGATGGCACCACCGATCGTGAGTCGGTCGACTCGTTGCTGTCGGAGCTGGACGAGTACGCGATCGAGCAGGCGCTCAAGATCGTGGAGTCCGGCGTCGAGGCCGAGATCACGTTCCTGACGGTCGGTCCGGACGATGCCAAGGACGCGCTGCGCAAGGCGCTGGCGATGGGTGGCGACAACGCCATCCACGTCAACGACGACGACATCGCGGGCACCGACGCACTGGGCACCTCGCTGATCCTGGCCAAGGCCATCGAGCGCGCCGGCTTCGACCTGGTCGTCTGTGGCATGGCTTCCACCGACGCCTCGATGGGCGTCGTGCCGGCCATGCTGGCCGAGCGCCTGGGCGTCCCGCAGGTCACCTACCTGGACGAGATCACGGTCGAAGGCGCCACCGTCAAGGGCGGTGGCACCGTCAAGGGCCGTCGCGAGGGCGACGTGGCCACCGAGCTGATCGAGGCCGCGCTGCCCGCCGTCGTGTCGGTCACCGACCGCACCGGCGAGGCCCGCTACCCGTCCTTCAAGGGCATCATGGCGGCCAAGAAGAAGAACGTGGAGTCGCTGGACCTGGACGACCTGGGCATCGAGTCGGACCAGGTCGGCCTGTCCGCGGCCTGGTCGATCGTGGACACCGCGACCAAGCGCCCGCCGCGTGCCAAGGGCGAGGTCGTCGAGGACGAGGGCGAGGGCGGCGTGCAGCTGGCCGCGTTCCTCGCCGCCAAGAAATTCATCTGAGTCGGTCGGCAGCACCGGACTGTTTCGACACGTTTGTGTCGGTCGCTCCTCGGGACGACCAAGCATCGCAACCCGGCCGGAGAAATCCGGGCCGACCGGACAAGGAGAGAACCCCACATGGCCGAGATTCTCGTTCTCGTCGACCACGCCGACGGCGCGGTTCGCAAGCCGACCCTGGAACTGCTGACCCTGGCCCGCCGCCTCGGTGAGCCGGCCGCGGTCTTCCTGGGCAAGGGCGCCGAGGGTGCCACCGAGACGCTGGGCAGGTACGGCGCGCAGAAGGTCTACGTCGTGGACGCCCCCGAGGTCGCCGACTACCTCGTCGCCCCGGCCGTCGACGCGCTGACCCAGATCGCCGAGGGCGGCGAGCCGGGCGCGATCCTGGTCGCCTCCTCCGCCGAGGGCCGCGAGATCGCGGCGCGCGTCGCGGTGCGCCTGGAGTCGGGCCTGATCACCGACGCGGTCGACATCGAGGCCGGCGCCGACGGCCCGGTCACCGAGCAGTCGGTGTTCGCGGCGACCTACCAGGTCAAGGCACACGTCACCAAGGGCACCCCGATCATCACGGTCAAGCCCAACGCCGCCACCCCGGAGGAGGCCCCGGCCACCCCCGCCGTGGAGGCCGTGACGGTCGACTTCACCGCCCTCGCCACCGGTACCAAGGTCGTCTCGCGCGCCCCGCGCGAGAAGTCCGACCGCCCCGAGCTGACCGAGGCCGACATCGTCGTCTCGGGTGGCCGCGGCGTCAACGGCGCGGAGAACTTCCACGTGATCGAGTCGGTCGCGGACGCGCTCGGCGCGGCCGTGGGCGCCTCCCGCGCGGCGGTCGACGCCGGCTGGTACCCGCACAGCCACCAGGTCGGCCAGACCGGCACCCAGGTCTCCCCGCAGCTCTACGTCGCGGTGGGCATCTCCGGCGCGATCCAGCACCGCGCGGGCATGCAGACCTCGAAGACCATCGTCGCGATCAACAAGGACGAGGACGCGCCGATCTTCGACCTGGTCGACTACGGCGTGGTCGGCGACCTGTTCAAGGTGATGCCGCAGCTCGAGGCGGAGATCAACAAGCGCAAGTAGGTGGTGGTGGGTCGACGCCGCCCTGTCGGGGTGGCGTCGCTCAACGCTTATCGCTCGCCGCGACCCCGCGCCGGCAGGAC